>CAYXVO010000259.1:0-4742 GCA_964467875.1 uncultured Pseudomonadales bacterium
GCGGGAAGAAGTTGATGATCCGGTCCAGCGCCTGGTTGGCGTTGTTGGCGTGCAACGTACAGAGACAGAGATGACCGGTTTCGGCAAAGGCCACGGCGTAGTCCATGGTCTCGCGGCTGCGAACCTCACCGATCATGATCACATCGGGCGCTTGGCGCAGGGTATTTTTCAGGGCCACCTCAAAGCTGTCGGTATCGAGTCCCACCTCGCGCTGGGTGACAA
Source organism: uncultured Pseudomonadales bacterium (assembly GCA_964467875.1). Lineage (GTDB taxonomy): Bacteria > Pseudomonadota > Gammaproteobacteria > Pseudomonadales > Oleiphilaceae > JAEZAA01. The sequence continues at coordinate 223 of CAYXVO010000259.1, forward strand.
TGCAGCCCTGATGCTGGTGAATGAACTCGATGGGGTCTTCGATGGAAATGATGTGGCCTTTGCTGTTGCGATTGCGGTGGCCAATCATGGCGGCCAGCGAGGTGGACTTACCGGTACCGGTGGCGCCGACGAAAATCACCAGCCCCCGCTTGGTCATGGCGACATCCTTGATGATGTCCGGCAGGCCCAGTTCTTCCACCTTGGGAATATTGGTTTCGATTCGCCGCAGCACCATGCCACACAGGTTGCGCTGGTAAAAAGCGCTGACCCGGAAACGGCCGATACCGCGGGCACTGATCGCGAAGTTGCTTTCGTGCTTGTCTTCAAACTCGGCGCGTTGTTTGTCGCCCATCACGCCCATTACGGTTTCCCGGGTCTGCTCCGGCGACATCGCGTTCTTCGTCACGGGCACGATCTTGCCATGAATCTTGACGCTGGGCGGCACTCCCGCCGTGATGAAGAGATCGGACGCGCCCTTCTCTACCATCAGCTTCAGCAGCTTGTCGAATTCCATGTTGCTTCCTCGGTTACCGGTTCTGCGTGGCCGGCCCATTCATCAAGCCGACCATAGAGCAATATTGGTCTTGTGGCTTAGAAATTATCAGGCATTTTCGCCTTGGAGCGCGCGTTTTCGCGGGAAATCAGGCCGCGACTGACCAGGCCCTGCAGGCACTGATCCAGTGTCTGCATGCCCACCGACGCGCCGGTCTGGATGGACGAGTACATCTGCGCCACTTTGTCTTCACGAATCAGGTTACGGATGGCGGGCGTGCCAATCATGATCTCATGGGCCGCGATCCGGCCGCCGCCGACACGCTTCAGCAGGGTCTGGGAAATAACCGACTGCAGGGACTCCGACAGCATGGAGCGCACCATGGACTTCTCTTCCGCCGGGAACACGTCGACGATACGGTCGATGGTCTTGGCGGCGCTGGTGGTGTGCAGGGTGCCAAACACCAAGTGACCGGTTTCGGCGGCGGTCAGCGCCAGCCGGATGGTCTCCAGGTCCCGCAATTCGCCCACCAGGATGATGTCCGGGTCTTCCCGCAGTGCCGAACGCAGGGCTTCGTTAAAGCCGTGGGTGTCACGGTGGACTTCCCGCTGGTTCACCAGGCACTTCTTGGACTCGTGCACGAATTCGATGGGGTCTTCAATGGTGAGGATGTGGTCGTAGCGGCTTTCGTTAATGAAGTCGATCATGGCCGCGAGCGTCGTGGACTTACCGGAGCCGGTCGGCCCCGTGACCAAGACCAGTCCGCGCGGCACCAGAGATACATCCTTGAACACCTGCCCCAGGCCCAGATCCTCGAACGTCAGCACCTTGGAAGGAATGGTCCGGAATACCGCGCCAGCGCCCCGGTTCTGGTTAAAGGCGTTGACCCGGAAGCGGGCCACGCCGGGCACCTCGAACGAGAAGTCGGTTTCCAGGAATTCCTCGTAGTCCTTGCGCTGCTTATCATTCATGATGTCATAGATCAGCGAATGGACCTGTTTATGCTCCATGGCCGGCAGGTTAATCCGCCGCACGTCGCCGTCAACCCGGATCATGGGCGGCAGCCCAGCCGACAGGTGGAGGTCGGACGCCCCCTGTTTGGCGGAAAACGCAAGCAGTTCAGTGATATCCATCGGTGACCTCAATCAAGAAGCAATCAATCAGTGAAAACGGTCAGTCAGTAAAAACAGCCGGTTGAATCAAACAACAGCCTAAAATCCCAGTCAGTCGCCACGGTACAGGCCACGAGAACGAGGTATAATGCGCCCGCGTCTGACCCGGCACGCGGCCGAAGGGCCTGTGGCAAAGCGGGGCGAAATTGGCGGGCGCTCGTCCCCGGCGGCTGTTCCTGTATCGGGACAGCGCAGTGAGGTCCGACTGATTAATTTAGGTGCCTAACTTCATGTTCAGCATAGCAGACAACCTTCAGAGCGTGAGGCAACGACTGCAAAAAGCCACGGCACAAGCGGGGCGTCCTGCGGAGTCCGTCACATTGCTCGCGGTCAGCAAGACCCGCAGCGCGGCCGAAGTAGACAGCCTGATTCAGGCCGGCGTTCATCAGTTCGGGGAAAACTACGTGCAGGAGGGCGTGGACAAGATCCAGGCGCTGACCCACGCCCCGATCACCTGGCACTTCATTGGCCCGATTCAATCGAACAAGACCCGACTGATTGCTACCCATTTTGCCTGGGTCCATAGTCTCGACCGGGAGAAGATCGCCGAGCGCCTGAATGAACAACGCCCACCACAGCTGCCGCCACTGAACGTCTGCCTGCAGGTGAACATCAACCGGGAAGCGAGCAAGTCCGGCGTTCTACCTGATGAAGTGCCGGCACTGGCCGCCATGGTGGCCCAACTGCCGCGCCTGCAACTGCGTGGGTTGATGTGTATTCCCGACCCGGATCAGGCCCCCCCGCAACTGCGCCAGAGTTTCGCGGCCATGCATGAATTGTTCAACCGTCTGCGCCCGGACCACCCCGCGCTCGACACCTTGTCCATGGGCATGTCGGACGATCTGGAACTGGCCATTGCCGAAGGTTCCACACTGGTTCGGGTCGGTACCGCGCTGTTTGGGCCGCGAGCGGCCAAATCCACCTAATCACCCGCCCGGGCCGATACATCCCGGCACCGGCAACGACTTCGACAGACCAGGGAGACCGCCATGAATCTCGTACAGAAAATCAGTTTTATCGGCGCCGGCAACATGGCGACCAGTATCATCGGCGGCCTGGTCCGCACCGGCATCACCCCCACCCAGATGACCGCCACCAGCCCGGATCAGGAGCAGCTTGGCCGGCTCCAGACCGAGCACGGCATTCTCATCGCCGCCAGCAATCCGGAAGCAGTGATCAGCTGCGACATTCTGGTTCTTTGCGTCAAACCGCAGATTCTAAAGACGGTGTGCGAGGAACTGCGGGACAGCGTGCAACAACGTCGCCCCCTGATCATCTCCATTGCCGCCGGCATCGAATCCGATGCCATAGAAGGCTGGTTGGGCGGCAACCTGCCACTGGTGCGCTGCATGCCCAACACGCCGGCGCTGGTCGGTCAGGGTGCCTCCGGCCTTTATGCCAATGCCCGGGTCGACCCTTCCCAGCGCCAGCAGGCGGAAGCGATATTCGCCGCCATTGGCGTGACCCAATGGGTCATGAAGGAAGCCGACATGCATGCGGTCACGGCTATTTCCGGTAGTGGGCCCGCCTATTTCTTTCTGATTCTGGAAGCGCTGGAAGCCGCCGGCGTGCAGGCCGGGCTGCCAGCGGAGAGCGCACGCCGCCTGAGCATCCAGACCATGCTCGGGGCCGCCACCATGGCTCAGCAAAGCCTCGATGACCCGGCCACGCTCAAGCGTAAGGTCATGTCACCTGGCGGCACCACCGAGCGCGCCATTGAGGCCTTCGAGGAGGGTGGTCTGCGCGACCTCTTTGCCAGCGCAGTGCAGGCGGCCGCACACCGTTCGAGTGAACTGGCACAGATCCTGGGCGATAAGCAGGGATAAAAACGCCACTGGAAAATCGGATCCAAACACCCCATTATCTGATCACGACCGGCCGCGCACCGACGCGGCCGCGTGTAACCGACCTAAGGAATTTCTTCGCACATGCTGACCGACATTCTGGTTTCGTCGTTGCGGTTGCTGACGGCGTTCTACATCACGATCGTGCTGTTACGCTTTTTGCTTCAGATTTCGCGCGCCGACTTCTATAACCCCATCTCCCAATTCGTGGTCAAGGCCACCAATCCCCTGCTCGCGCCGATTCGCAAAGTCGTGCCGGGCATGGGCGGCTTCGATGGTGCCGCGCTGGTACTGGCGGTCCTGATCCAGACCCTGGTATTCGTGATCATCGCCACCTTGGCTGGCGCTCCCCTGAGCCCCGTCACCTATATTGCCTGGTCGTCAGTGGTCGTCCTGAACCTGCTGGTGCAGATTTATTTCTGGGCTGCCATTGCCATGATCATCCTTAGCTGGGTGGCGCCGGGCAGCTATCATCCCGCCGTGCAACTCGTACACCAGATTACCGAACCCGTCATGCGGCCATTTCGGCGTCTGCTGCCACCTCTGGGCGGCCTCGACCTGTCACCGATCCTGCTGTTTCTGACCATCAACGTGATTCAGATCATGGTTGCGTACCTGGGCAACGCCGTCGGGCTCAGCCGCTTCTGGTTTTAAGCCGTGGTGGCGGCCGTTGAATTCCAGAATCAGCGGGTGGTGCTGAATTGCCACCTGCAACCCAAGGCCCGGGCCGACGAAGTCGTCGGCCTGCATGGCGACGCCCTCAAAATCCGCATTACCGCGCCTCCCGTAGATGGCAAGGCCAATCAGCACCTGATCCGCTTTCTGGCCAAGCTGTTCCAGGTTCGCCAACAGGACGTGGAGTTATTGAGCGGAGAAACTTCGCGAAGTAAACGACTGGCCATCCACAATGTGACCGAACTCCCAGAAACACTCAAAATCTATCTAACGTAAAATACTGTTACTTATTTCGTCTGGCACTTCCCCCCTATCTCACCTATCGTTTTGCTGAGG
>CAYXVO010000260.1:0-4735 GCA_964467875.1 uncultured Pseudomonadales bacterium
CGTGGCTGACAGCCTGCTGGATGACGGCCTGATCGTGTACACCGAAGGCCGGATCAGTAGTTCGAAACTGCGTTTCAGTGCCAAACCCGGTGATGAAATTACCGGCGCCCCCGTGGTGATCCTGATTAACGGTGGCTCAGCCTCGGCATCCGAAATCGTGGCCGGCGCCCTACAGGATCACAAGCGGGCGCTCATTATGGGCACCGACAGTTTCGGCAAGGGCAGCGTGCAGACCGTGTTGCCGCTGGATAGCGAATATGGCCTGAAATTGACCACGGCTCGCTACTTCACACCCAATGGCCGCTCGATCCAGGCACTGGGCATTACTCCCGATGTCGAGGTCCAGCGCGCCAAGCTGACCGAGATCCAGTCCCAACCCCTGTTCAAGGAAGCGGATCTCAACGGTCACCTGAGCAACGGCAGCTCGAGCGGTAAGAGCAAGCAGACCAAGACCGAACAGAGCGAAGCCGAGGCACTGGTGGAACGCGACTTCCAGCTGCGCGAAGCGGTGAATCTGCTGAAGGGCCTCAGCATCATGAACACGCGGGCGCAAGGTTAGTCGCCTTGCGCCGGCAGGCTCCCCACCATCACAACCAACGGACGGTTACTCAGCAACAAGCCAGCAACAAGGAACGGAGCAGCAACGCCCAGGCGAGACGCCAGCAGATTCGTGCGCGCGTCTATAGCCTGGGCGCGCTGCTCGCATTGCCCTGGCTGATCACCACGCCGTCAGCCCACGTTGAGGCCCGACCACAACCCACTATCGCCATCATCATTGACGACGTTGGCAATTCCCCCGCGGACGCCCAGCGCCTGATCCGCATACCGGTACCACTGACGCTGTCGTTCCTGCCGTTTCTGCCCCATAGCGCGTCGCTGGCTACCCAGGCCCACGCGGCCGGCAAGGAAATCATGCTGCACGTGCCGATGCAGAATACCCGCAACATGCGGCTTGGCCCCGGCGCCCTGACCCTCGACATGCAGCAACCGGTCTTTGTCGAGACACTGCGCCGCGCGCTCAAGGCAATCCCCTATGTGCAAGGCATCAACAACCACATGGGCAGTGCCCTGACGCAGCAGCCGCTACCGATGCGCTGGACCATGGAGGAGCTGCAGAGATACCCGCTGTACTTCGTCGACAGCCGGACCACCGCGCAGACCGTGGCCCAGACCACGGCCGAGGCGCACCAGATTCCCAATCTGGCCCGCGACGTATTTCTGGATCATGAGATCACCCCGGAGGCGATCGATCGTGAGTTCAAGCGCTTGCTGAAGCTTGCCCGCGCCAGGGGAACCGCCGTCGCGATTGGCCATCCACACCGGGCAACACTGGATTATCTGGAAAAGGCGCTACCGGACCTCGGGGCCGAGGGCGTTGCCATCGCCAGCGTGAGCGCGCTCTGGATGATCCGCAATGATGGCAAGTTGCTGTTTGATGGCCGCCGGCCCAGCCAGGCCCTGAGCATACCGCTAGATACGCCCACCCCCCTGGACACGCCAAAGCTTTTGGAAGCTGCTAATCAGAGATGAGGTCTCTGACCCGGAATGGGGCCAGAGACAGATGGCTAAGAAACAAATAGCGATAGTGGCGAGAAAATTGAGCGGGAGAGAAAGCGGAGCTGGGGCGCCTTTCTATCCAGGCACCAGCAATTTCATTTAGGCGCCACGCACCTCAATGCCATGCCGGGCCATGTAGGCCTTCGCCTGCGGAATCGTGTATTCGCCAAAGTGGAAGATGCTGGCGGCCAGCACCGCGTCCGCCCCACCTTGCTGAATGCCGTCGACCAGATGCTGCAGATTGCCCACACCACCGGATGCAATCACCGGCACCGTCACCGCATCACTGAGACTGCGAGTAACCCCCAAATCAAAGCCATTCTTGGTGCCGTCGCGATCCATACTGGTGAGCAGAATCTCACCGGCACCGTACTCCACCATTTTGCGCGCCCAGGCCACGGCATCCAGGCCGGTGGGTTTGCGCCCGCCGTGGGTAAAGATCTCCCAGCGATCAGCCTCGCCCGGTGCGGATACTTTCTTGGCATCAATGGCCACCACGATGCACTGGCTTCCAAAACGCTCGGCCGCTTCGCGCACGAAGTCGGGATTGAATACCGCGGCCGTGTTAATGCTCACCTTGTCGGCACCTGCATTTAGCATCCGGCGGATATCGTCCACGGTACGGATGCCACCGCCGACTGTCAGGGGAATAAACACCTGACTGGCCAGACGCTCAACCGTATGCACCATGGTGCCCCGGTCCTCGGTGCTGGCGGTGATATCGAGAAAGGTGATTTCATCAGCGCCCTGCTCATCGTAACGCTTGGCAATCTCCACCGGATCGCCCGCGTCGCGGATATCCTCAAACTTGACACCTTTGACGACGCGGCCCTTATCCACATCAAGACAGGGAATGATTCGTTTGGCCAAGCCCATAAGTCACAGCGCCTTTCACTAAAAATGATTGGTAGTACAGCGAGATTACCAGCACAGAGATCAGTTTCAGGCGTTACGCGCCTGATCACAAAATGCCTGCGCTTCACGCAGATCCAGGGTGCCTTCGTAAATGGCGCGCCCGGTGATAGCGCCGAAAATGCCGGCATCCGCCAGTTCAACCAGACCACGAATATCATCCATGTTGGTCACGCCGCCAGAAGCAATCACCGGCATTCCGGATTCCCGCGCCAGCCGCATCGTGGCTTCCAAATTGACGCCCTGCATCATGCCGTCGCGGGCAATGTCCGTGTAGACAATGGATTCCACACCGTCCTGGGCGAAGCGCTTGGCCAGATCCACCGCCTCGACACTGCTCACCTCCGCCCAGCCATCAGTGGCGACCTTGCCGTCTTTCGCGTCCAGACCGACGATGATGTGGCCGGGGAACTTGCGACAGGCCTCCGTCACAAACTCCGGCTCCTTCACCGCCTTGGTGCCGATGATGACGAAATTAACGCCGGCATCCAGATAGGCCTCGATGGTGGCAAAGTCACGGATGCCACCGCCGATCTGAATCGGCAGATCCGGGAAGCGGCGAGCAATGGCCTGCACGATCTCACCATTGACCGGCTTGCCGGCGAACGCGCCGTTGAGGTCAACCAGATGCAGCCGACGCGCCCCCTCCCGCACCCAGCGCGCCGCCACGTCGACAGGGTCGCCGGAGAATGTGGTGGAATCATCCATGCGTCCCTGGCGCAGACGCACACATTGGCCGTCCTTCAAATCAATGGCTGGAATCACGAGCATGTCGATGGGGTCTCCCTTAAGACGGGTAAATGCGAGTCAGGCGCTGTGGCCGTTCCAGGTGGAAAAATTCTTCAGTAACTGCAGCCCGGCATGCTGGCTTTTCTCCGGGTGGAATTGCACGGCAAAGATGTTGTCCTTCTGCACGGCAGCCGCGAATGGCAGACCGTACTGGCAGACGCCCGCAACGGCACCGTCATCCCGATCCTCAACATAGTAGCTGTGCACGAAGTAAAATCGCTCGCGGTCGGGAATTCCCTGCCACAAGGGGTGTGTCATGCGCTGGCGAACTTCGTTCCAACCCATGTGCGGGACTTTCAGGCGCTGCCCGGCTTCCTCCAGCTCGTTGCCGAAAAAGCGGACCCGGCCAGGAATCAGGCCGATGCAGTCAACGCCACCGTTTTCCTCGCTGAAATCCATCATCGCCTGCATGCCGACGCAGATGCCCAGCACCGGTTTGGTGCGGGCGGCTTCACGCACCACCTGATCAAACCCGAGGCGCCGGATTTCATGCATGCAATCGCGAATGGCGCCAACGCCTGGCAGTACCACGCGATCCGCCGCGAGGATTTCCTCCGGCTTGGACGACACAATGACGCGCACGCCTTCCGCGACCTTCTCCAGCGCCTTGGACGCCGAGTGCAGGTTGCCCATGCCGTAATCGATAATTGCGATCGTGCTCATGTTCGTTTCCGTCACTGCTCTATTACTGCTCTATCACTGCTCTGGCACAACAGCCGTCACGGGTGAGGCGCTCGCTTGCGAACGCCCGCACTCGTGAACTTAGAGACTGCCCTTGGTGGACGGCATCATGCCTGCCATGCGCGGATCCAGCTCAATCGCCATGCGCAAAGCGCGACCAAAGGCCTTGAAGATGGTCTCGATCTGGTGGTGCGTGTTCTTGCCTCGCAGATTGTCGATATGCAAAGTCACCGCGGCGTGGTTCACGAAGCCCTGGAAAAACTCCTGGAACAGATCCACGTCAAAACCACCCACTGAGGCACGGGTAAAGTCCACGTGCATTTCCAGGCCGGGGCGGCCAGAGAAGTCAATCACCACACGCGACAGCGCTTCATCCAGCGGCACATAGGCGTGACCATAGCGGCGAATGCCCTTTTTGTCGGCCAGCGCCTTGGCAAAGGCTTGCCCCAGGGTAATTCCCACATCTTCCACCATGTGGTGATCGTCGATGTGCAGGTCGCCCGTGGCCTCAATTTCAATATCAACCAGGCCGTGACGCGCTACCTGGTCCAGCATGTGTTCCAGAAATGGCACACCCGTGTTCAGCTTGAGCTGCCCGGTTCCGTCCAGATTAACGGTTACCAGAATCTGGGTTTCCAGGGTGTTGCGTTCAACTCGCGCCTTGCGCTCAGACATAGGGCACTCCACTGACGGTCTTGCAAAAATACCGGAGATTACGATCATGCCAGCGCACGCCTTTCGTGGCTGGCGCCGTATTATATCGCGTGGCGCCGGGACAAGACAGTTTCACGACCGC
>CAYXVO010000261.1:0-4700 GCA_964467875.1 uncultured Pseudomonadales bacterium
TTGGTGGTGGCAGTGGCGACGGCGGAGATGCCGAAGGTGACGCACTCTATGATCAGGCCGTGGCATTCGTGACCGACAGCCGGAAGGCGTCGATCTCGGCGGTGCAACGGCGCTTCAAGATCGGCTACAATCGCGCGGCCAATCTTGTCGAGGCCATGGAGGCTGCGGGCGTGGTCAGCGCGCCGAGCCATAACGGCGCACGCGAAGTGTTGGCGGCGGCATCACCAAGAGACTAATTATGCGTAAGCTTGTTTTACTTCTGGCGTTTATTCTCAGCCCCATGCTGGCCTCTGCTAACGAGGCAGCGGAAAAGCTGTCCCAGTTGCTGGGCGATCTGAAATCCTACCAGGCGCTGTTCGTGCAGTATGTGGCGGATCAAAAGGGCACCCGCCTGCAGGAGACCGCCGGGTATATTCAGGTCAAGCGTCCCAACCTGTTCTATTGGGAGACCCAGCCTCCGCTTGCGCAACAGATCGTATCCGACGGCAAGGAGGTCTGGATCTATGACCCGGATCTTGAACAGGTGACCGTGAGGAAACTCGGTGGCGACGTCATGCAAACGCCGGCGATGCTGCTGAGCGGCAAGCCGACCGATCTTGAGGCCTCCTACCAGATCACCCGCGAACCTGCCGCTGATGACTCGGAGGGTTTTCGCCTGGTGCCTAAGGGCAATGAATCCCTGTTCGAGGCGATGCGCCTGGTCTTCAGAAAAGGGCTGCTGTCCGAGATGCGTCTTGAGGACTCGCTCGGGCAACGCACCGTCATCAGTTTTTCCAAGATCAAGCTGAACCCCGAGATCCCGGATGAAACCTTCGAGTTTCAGATTCCCGAGGGCGTGGATGTCTTTCGCGAGCAGTAGAATTTTTTCCTGGACGCCAGTCCAGTATTGGTGAACAGCAGGCCGGCATTGGTGAACGCCGGCCTGGTTTTCGTGGACAATCAGCCTATTTCCGTGAAAAATTGACAGTCTTCCCGCCAACTTGCGATCGGAACAGCCAGAGGAGTGCCAGCGATGGCCGATCTGTTTTCCGATGATTCCGTCAAATCCCCACTCGCTGCGCGTATGCGGCCACGCTCGCTGGACGAATACTTTGGCCAGCAGCATCTGGTCGGTGCGGGTAAACCGCTGCGTGCCTGCGTAGAGTCAGGCAATCTCCACTCCATGATCCTTTGGGGCCCCCCCGGCGTCGGCAAGACCAGCTTTGCCCGCCTGTTGGCGGATACCACCAGTGCCCGCTTTGAAACCCTGTCAGCGGTGCAGGCCGGCGTTAAGGACATCCGCGCCACCGCTGAACGGGCGAAGATGGCGCGGGAGCGTGAAGGACGGCGCACCATCCTCTTCGTTGATGAAGTACACCGTTTCAACAAGTCCCAGCAGGATGCCTTTCTACCCTATGTGGAGGAGGGTGACTTTCTTTTTGTGGGCGCTACCACGGAAAATCCTTCCTTTGAACTGAATAACGCCTTGCTGTCCCGAGCGCGGGTATATGTGCTCAAGCCGCTCAATGAGCAGGAGTTGCTCGGATTGCTGCGGCATGCGTTGGCGGACCCACGTGGACTGGCGGATCAACGGGTAGAGATTTCCGATGCGCAGCTGGAAATCATTGCCCGCGCGGCGGATGGCGATGCGCGCCTGGCGTTGAATTATCTGGAAATCGCCACGGATCTGGCCGTTCCGTCCGAATCCGGTCGGGTGATTGATGATGGTGTGCTGGGGGAGGCCCTGCAGGCGTCCTTGCGCCGGTTCGACAAGGGCGGCGATCTGTTTTATGACCAGATTTCAGCGCTGCACAAGGCAGTTCGTGGTTCTGATCCAGACGGCGCCCTTTATTGGTATGCGCGAATGCTGGACGGCGGCTGCGAACCGCTTTATATCGCCCGGCGCGTGGTGCGCATGGCCAGCGAGGAAGTGGCCAACGCGGATCCAAGAGCGCTGGAGGTGGCGCTTAACGCCTGGCAGGTGCAAGAGCGCCTGGGGAGCCCCGAAGGGGAGTTGGCGGTTGCACAGGCGATTGTCTATATCGCCGTCGCGCCCAAAAGCAATGCAGTCTATACCGCCTTTAAGGCAGCGATGGCACAGGTGCGTAATACGCCAGGCTATGCGGTGCCTGCGCATATCCGTAATGCACCCACGCGATTGATGAAAGAACTCGGCCATGGCGCCGGCTACCGCTATGCCCATGACGAGGCCAATGCGTATGCGGCGGGGGAGTGTTATTTTCCGCCGGAACTGGCCGGCACCCGCTACTATCAACCCAGCGAGCGGGGCCTGGAGAAAAAGATCCGTGATAAGCTCGACTACCTGAAATCGTTGGATGCGGCAAGTTCAATCAAGCGCTATACCTGAGCTATATCCGGACTGTACCGAACTATAGCCGAACTATATCCGAACTATGCCGGTTCATTGCGCGCGGGGTTTACAGGCAATCCATGGAGCTGCAGAGAGTGAGGTTGTGATGAGCATTCTGGCGTGGATCGGTTTGGGTGGCGCCTTGGGGGCAATGAGTCGCTATCTCATGGCGCTGTGGGTCAATGGCTGGTGGGAGCGGTCATTCCCCCTTGCAACCTTGTTGATTAACGCAACAGGCTCACTGGTGATGGGGGTCGCTGTTGTCGTTCTGGTTGAACGTCTGCAGCTGGGGCCTCAGCTTCGCGCTGCCCTGATGACCGGCTTTCTCGGCGGCTTCACGACCTTTTCCACCTTCTCGCTCGAAAGTTATGGCCTTCTGGTACAGGGCGAGCTTACTTCCGCGCTTTTGTATCTGTTGGCAAGCGTTATACTATGCGTCCTTGCGCTGGCGTTGGGTATTTGGCTGGCACGACTGCTTTGAGGCCCTGAGAGATAACGCATTCAAACGTTGGCGCGCGGCGCGTCCAGAATGCCCTGGACCCAGGCAGATTTTGATCAGAACCGTTTAAGGCACAGGCGAGAACCCTGAGGGTTCCGCGGGAACATGCGGCTATTCGACAGGAAAAAGGTTGATCGATGTTAGACCCGAAACAGTTACGTGGTAACCCGGAGCAGGTTGCCGACACATTGGCGAAGAAGCGCTACACCCTGGACCTCGCACGCTTTCAAAAACTCGAGGAGCGCCGTAAGGCGCTGCAGGTGCGAGCGGAAGAGCTGCAAAGCGAGCAGAACAAGCGCTCCAAGGATATCGGCAAGCTCAAGGCCGCCGGGGAAGACATTGCGCCGATCATGGCCGAGCTAAACGGGCTCAAGCAGCAGAAGACCGATGCGGAACAACTGTTGAAGGAGTTGCAGGACGAATTTAACGAGTTCCTGCTGGAAATCCCGAATCTACCGGATGAGTCGGTGCCCGTTGGTGCCAGTGAAGAGGACAATGTGGAAGTGCGCCGTTGGGGGCAGCCAACCGCACTGGATTTCGAGCCGCGTGATCACGTAGACCTGGGCGAGCAGTTGGGTTTACTGGATTTTGAAACCGCCGCCAAAATTTCGGGTTCGCGCTTTGCCGTTATGCGCGGTGACTTGGCGCGTATGCACAGGGCGCTGGTTCAGCTCATGCTGGACACCCATACCCTGGAGCACGGTTATCAGGAAATCTATGTGCCTTATCTGGTGAACCGCGACAGCCTGTTTGGCACAGGCCAGTTGCCCAAGTTCGAAGCGGAGCTTTTCAAGGTACCCGGGGAAAAGGACTACTACCTGATTCCCACCGCCGAAGTACCCGTCACCAACGTCGTGCGTGACCGTATTTTGGAAGGCAATGAGGTTCCAATGCGGTTTGCCTGTCACACGCCGTGCTTTCGCAGCGAAGCGGGAAGCTATGGACGGGATGTCCGTGGCATGATCCGTCAGCATCAGTTCGACAAAGTGGAACTGGTGCAAATGGTTCGGCCACAGGATTCAGACGCAGCGCTGGAAGAGCTCACGGGGCACGCGGAAAAGATCCTGCAGAAGCTGGAATTACCCTATCGCGTGGTTACGCTCTGTGGCGGGGACCTTGGATTTTCCGCCGCCAAGACCTATGACATTGAGGTCTGGTTGCCGGGTCAACAGAAGTACCGTGAAATATCGTCCTGCAGCAACTTCCGTGACTTTCAGGCACGACGCCTGCAAGCCCGTTGGCGTAATCCGGAAACCGGAAAGCCAGAGCTGCTGAACACGTTGAATGGCTCAGGACTGGCGGTTGGTCGCACTCTGGTTGCGATCCTGGAGAACTATCAGCATGCTGATGGCCGTATTCGCGTGCCGGCAGCGCTTCAGTCCTATATGGGTGGTGTTGAGTTTATCGGTTGACCCTCCCGCTGAGCCCTGGCGTGCGCTCGTGCGCCGGGGTACTGACAATGCATTGTTATATCCGTCCGTTGCCGCCTAAAAATATCTTGCCCGTAAGGAATTGAAGATGGAGTTCCTGCCGCTTTTTTTTGACCTGAAAGGGCGCCGCTGCCTGTTGGTGGGTGATCAGGATATCCTGACGCGGAAAGGCGATTTGCTCAGGCGCGCCGGTGCGAGTCTTGAGGTCGTGAGTGAAAAGCCCTGTCCAAGCCTGCAGGCACTGATAGAAGCAGCCCACGCGCGCCATCATCGAACCGCCTTTGAGCCACACTTTCTGGACGGCATTGAGCTGGTCGTTGCCGCATCGGAGGATGAACGCTTGAACCAGCAGATCTCGGCCGCGGCACGCGAGCGGGGGTTGCCGGTCAATGTGGTTGAACGGGCGGACCTGAGTTCCTTT
>CAYXVO010000262.1:0-4673 GCA_964467875.1 uncultured Pseudomonadales bacterium
ACCAGGGTGAGCTGGATATCGTCGGTGGTCAGGTCGTTTTGCGCGTAGTAGAGCTGGGTCTGAACGTAATTGAAGCCCGGCACGGACCAATCCAGGCCGACCCCGTATAGATAGTTGTCGAAGTTGGTGCCGTTCTCCACGCTGTCGAACTCATAGGTGCCGGCGAGGTAAACGTCTTTGATGGGGCCGTAGCTCAGGCTGTTGCCAGTCAGGTAGCTCATGCTCAGACGTGGGCTCAGCTCACCGTAAATTTCGCTGTCGCGGTTGTCGCCACCCTGGGCCTGCAGGCGATCCACGAAGAAGAACAGGTCGCCCCACTGGTGGCCGCTGACGTGCTCCAGGGTCATCACCATCCGGTCGTCTTCGCCCACTTCGTATTCGCTGCCGTACAGCAAGCTGAAGCTCGTATTAGTGAACAGTGTTTCCGCCTGGACAACGGCTGGCGTAACGGCGATCGCACCCACAAGCGCAAGAGTCGCGGCTCGATTGATCATGGCACCTAAATCCTATCTGGATGAATGACAAGATCGGGACGAACAAGTCAGATTGCCCCGAATTCAGGGGCGCAATTATGCGGATCCCCAAATCGAGATGCCATTCAAGATCGTGAGTTCTGGTTGCCTTTTTGTTCGCCGAGGGTGACTGACAGAGAAAGATTTAGGACGGCGTGAGATCACGCCACGGAGAGAGAACAGGTCCGAGCAGGTGGCGCCGGGCTGGCGTACGGAGTGGTATTGAATGCCGGCCGCGCCAGTAAACTTCAGTTGAGGTGCGGCCGAATAATCCGCGGGATGGGACACCGGATGGCTGGTGGGCAGCGTCTGCAAGTCAGGATTCCAAGGAAGGCCCGGCAAGGGGAGACGGTGCAGGCGGTACCAGGGCGAAAGTTGGTCCAGATCTCTCCCTGGGAGTCACACCACTTTGCAGGTGTCGCACCGCCGGGTTCCCTGATACCCATAGTCATCCTGGCTACTCGCATCCATGCGGGCGGGTCATTTCTGACAGGGAGTATTCTATGCTCCGCCAGAGCCGGCAATAGGCGTATGTATCCCATCATCTTGTGCGAGATTGGCTATAATGCCCGCTCGACGCGCGTTTCGATAAATGGAACGGGCTCTATACCACGCATTCGGGAGGTTCCTTGGAAACCCTTGCCGTTCTCGACTTTGAGACCACTGGCCTGTCGCCGCAACAGGGTGCGCGCCCGACGGAGATTGCCGTGGTTATACTCCGCGATGGTCAGATCGTTGATCGCTATCAGAGCCTGATGAATGCGGGCGTGCGCATCCCCTGGGAGATACAGCAGCTGACCGGGATCACCAACGACATGGTGCGCGGCGCCCCCCGGGTGGAACGGGTGATGGCGGAGGCTGCGGAATTTGTCGGCGATTATCCAATCGTGGCCCACAACGCATCCTTCGATCGCAAGTTCTGGGAGATGGAGTTGGCTGGGTTACGGCGCCCCTGTCGCCAGGACTTCATATGCTCGCTGCTGCTGGCGCGGCGGATTTATCCTGATGCCAGCAGTCATCGCCTCGGTACCTTGGCCCAGATGCTGTCACTGCCGGACGCCGGCCGTTTTCACCGGGCTCTGGCGGACGCCGAGACCACAGCCAACCTGATGATTCAAATGCAGCGGGAGCTGATGCAGCGATTCGACTTGCCGAGTGTTCGAACCGATTTGTTGGCCTCGATCCAGCGCGTGTCGAAGGCGCAACTGCACCAGTGTGTCCAGCGGTACTGTCAGGGCACCACTGCCGCCACTAGAGGCGTGCGCCCGCGCCCGCTGTAGCCGAATCAGTTTTATTGCCTGCACCAGCTGTATCGGCTGCATTAGTTGTAGCGGGCTGCACCAGTGGTATCGGCTGGATCAGTTGCATTGATGGTCTGCAAAAGTCCGCTCTCTACTTGATCTGCGGGGCAACGGGTGTGGTAGCCTTTCAGGCATTCGCCCACTTCGATGCTGGAGATCGCAAGCTTGCCTTTATCGGCAAGCAAGGTGATGACGAAGGGATGCCTCTCGCCACCGTTGGCTTCCAGAAACTGAAAGTATTGACGGCCGACACTGCCGTAGCCGTATTCAAACCGCAGGGAATCACTTTCCGGGGCAAGGCGCTGGTAATCCTTGAAGAACGGCAGGATCTCTGTCTGCAGATAGCCGGCCACCGCGTCTCGACCGTTGCTTTCGATCACGACCGGCTGCAATAGTGCCAGCAGGGCAGGTACATTGCCATTGGCTGCGTGTTGGGCGAAATCCTGGATCAATGCCATGCGCTGGGCCTCGTTTTGCTCCAGCATCAGCGCCGCATTGCGGTCCTCGTCCGACAAACGGTGGGCACAGGCACTGACGAATGGGACCAGTAATAAGGCCAGGATGAGAGATTTCCACATAAAGCCGCTCCCTATAAAGTCATTCCCTATAAAGCCATTCCCTGACGGTGCATGATGATCGGCGCTGCGGCCACTGATGATAGGACCTGCGCGATATCCTGTTTCACCCGCGAATGAAACACTACGTGGTAACTATAACGAAAGTGAAAGGTGCTGACTTCTCGGGCGTGGCCGTCTGTTAAAGGCCTTCCCGCGTAGGGGCGGGATTCAGGGTCCAAACGACACACAACGTCGCATCTTTCGCGTATATTGCAGCTTAATGATCCTCGACTAAGCTGATGTTTATTTCCGCACGGAGGCTTTATGAGTCTACCCTCGGCGTCGTTCGCCTCCAGTCATGCCGGGCCCTCTATTCATCCGGGTCTGTCCATCATCCATGCCAACCACTCGGAAGATCTGCGTGAGTTGGTGTTGATGCACCTGCGCCGTTATCCCTTGCGTCCGCTGGAAAATGAAGTCTTTCTGGTGCAGAGCAACGGCATGGCGCAATGGTTGCGGCTGCGCTTCGCCGCCGACGATGGCGGCGGTATTGCGGCGGCGCTGGAGATGCAGATGCCGTCGCGGTTTCTGTGGCAGGCCTATCGCGCCGTACTGGGTGACGCCGAGGTGCCGCAGGACTCGCCGCTGGATAAGGCACGGCTGAGCTGGCGCCTGTTGCGCTTGTTGCCAGACTGCCTGACCGACGAGCGCTTTGTCGCGCTGCGCCATTACCTGGCGGACCCGGCGGATGTTTCCAAGCGCTTTCAGCTCGCCGAACGGCTGGCGGATCTGTTCGACCAGTATCAGGTGTATCGCGCGGACTGGCTTGAGGACTGGGGGCAGGGCCGGGATGAGCTGCGCGACGCCCACGGGCAGGCCCGCCCGGTGCCGGACAAACTGGCCTGGCAGCCGGAACTCTGGCGCCGGGTGCTGGCTGACCTGCCGGAAGCTCAGCAGGGCAGTTCGAGGGCGGTGCTACATCAGCGCTTTCTGGCTGAATTGAAGACCCGCAACCGTTTGCCGGCGGGGCTGCCACGACGCTTGGTGGTGTTCGGCCTGTCGTCCTTGCCCCAGCAAATGCTGGAGGCCCTGGAGGCCCTGGCGCGGGTGTGCCAGGTACTGATCTGCGTGAACAATCCCTGCCGCTACTACTGGGCGGATATCATCGAAGAGCGCCAGTTGCTGCGCTTCACCCATCACCGTCATCTGGCCCGCCCGGAACTGGCCGGACTCGATGCCGGCAGTCTCCATGCCCAGGTTAACCCGTTGCTGGCGGCCTGGGGCAAGCAGGGGCGCGATTACATCGGCTTGCTTTACGGCTATGACCAGGCGCGCCAGAGCACGGACCAGATCGACCTGTTCCGGGACCGCCTGTCTGCGGATCAACCCTGTCTGCTGCACCATATTCAGCAGGGCATCCTGGATCTGACACCGCTACCCCAAGAACCCTCGTCACGAGTGCCGGTGGCGGCGGACGATCAGTCCGTGCGCTTCAACCTGGCCTACAGCCGCCAACGCGAAGTGGAGATCCTGCAGGATCACCTGCTCGACCTCTTTAACCGCGAGGGCGGTGATCTCCAGCCGCGCGATATCATCGTCATGGTGCCCGACATCAGCGCCTACGCGCCCCACATCGAGGCGGTGTTCGGCCGCCTGGAGCGGGATGATCTGCGCCACATTCCCTATACCATCGCCGATCGCCCGGAACGTTCCTACAATCCCTTGCTGATTGCCCTGGAGCATTTGCTGGGGCTGCCGGATTCCCGCTTTACCGCCAGCGATCTGCTGGATCTGCTGGACATTCCCGCGTTTCGCGACCGCTTCGGCCTGAACGCGGAAGACCTGCCCACCTTGCACAACTGGATTCGGGCCAGTGGCATCCGGTGGGGCCTGCACGCGCAGCATCGGGCGGGGCTGGAACTGCCGGAAACCATCGAGCAGAACAGCTGGCGCTTTGGCTTGCGCCGCATGTTGCTGGGCTATGCCAGTGGTCGGGTGGCCTGGTCCGAGATCGAGCCTTACGACGACATGGGCGGACTGGAAGCGGCTATTGCCGGTCGTCTGGCGCGGGTCCTGGAAGTGCTCGACGCCTATTGGCGCGAGCTGTCCCAGCCCCGTACCGCCACCGCCTGGGCCGATCTGCTCCGGCGCCTGGTGGACGACTGCCTGGAGCCCTCCAGCAGCGACGAGGTGTTGTTGCTGGACCGCTTCAGCGACCTGCTGGGTGAGTGGCAGGAGGCCTGCGTCCAGGCCGGTTTGGATGAAGAGCTGCCGTTGGCCATCGTGCGCGACACCCTGATGGC
>CAYXVO010000263.1:0-4667 GCA_964467875.1 uncultured Pseudomonadales bacterium
AGCCGAACCGGATTTTCGACTTCATGAGCCAGACCCCGGAATCCATGCACATGCTGACTCACCTGTTCAGCCCGCGCGGCATTCCGGCCGGTTACCGCCACATGGAAGGTTTTGGGGTCAACACCTACAAGATGGTGAACGCCGAAGGCAAAACCTGCCTGGTGAAATACCACTTCCATCCCCGTTGCGGCGTGGCCAGCCTGACCGCAGCGGAAGCCGCCAAGGTGCAGGGACAGAATCTGGGTTCGGCGTCCCATGATCTGTTTGAGGCCATCGAGCGGGGCGACTATCCGAAATGGGACCTGTATGTGCAGATCATGGAGGATCACGACCACCCCGAGCTGGAGTGGGACCCGCTGGACGACACCAAAATCTGGCCGGAGAAGGATTTTCCCCTGCGCCATATCGGGGTGATGACGCTCAATCGCAACGTGGAGAACTTCTTTGCCGAGAATGAGCAGATCGCCATGGGCACCGGCGTGCTGGTGGACGGGCTGGATTTCTCGGACGACAAGATGCTGGTGGGGCGCACCTTTTCCTATTCGGACACCCAGCGTTATCGGGTCGGCCCCAACTATTTGCAGCTACCCATCAACCAGGCGAAGCATACCAAGCATGGGGTGCATACCAATCAGCGCGACGGCCAGATGACCTATTACGTGGATCTAGCGCCAGGGCAGAACCCGCACATCAATTTCGAGCCATCCCTGCATAACGGGCTGCAGGAAGCGCCGGACCTTGGTCCCAACAACCCGCCCGAGATTACAGGCAAGCTGACCCGCCAGGTGCTGGAGCGCCGCAACGACTATGTGCAGGCCCGGGGTCGCTACAACACCATGATGGACTGGGAGCGGGATGACCTGGTGCACAACATCGGCAGCGCCTTGATGCAGTGTGAGCGGGATGTGCAGGAGCGGATGCTGTGGCATCTGTATCTCATCCACGATGACTATGGCGCGCGGGTGGGGCAGATGGTCGGCCTGGGCGCCGATGACGTACGCAACCTGCCGCCTCTGGCGAAGCAGGTTCTGACGGACGAGGATCAGCGCCGGCTCAAGCAATTAGGTAACAACGGCGACAAGATCGATCCGAGCGTGTGGGGGCAGTGGACCAGTTCCGTAAAAAACCATCCGGCAACGGCGGCGGAGGTGCTGGAGGGCAAGCTGCCGGGGGGCTCGGCACAATAGCCGAGCCAGCGCGGTTTCAATCTCGCCTGAGCAGTGCGGCCAAGCGCTGACGCCAATTCGGTGCTTGTTGCTCGGGCGATGCCGGCCAGAGGGATTTTTTGATTTCGCACTGGACAATGCCCTTGGGGCCCAGACGCAGGCGCCAGCGTTGCGCCGTTGGGAACGATTCGCCGGGGCCGGTATACACCAGTAGCAGGTTGTAGTCTTGCTGTTTCTCGATCGGGTGTACCTCGACCGAGGCGTTGGGCGCGGCAGAGTCTTCACTGACGAACAAGCGGTTGCCGGTGGTCTCGATCAACTCGCAGAGGGCTTCACAATCCAGGCTGAGACGCTCCTGAAGCTGATCCTTTTCCAGGATCGTCTTGCCCAGGATGAGCTGCGAGCGGTAGCAGATGATCCACCGCTCTTCACTGGTGACCCAATTGCCGGAATGCTCCAGTACCTGCCGCGGCAACTCGGGCAGCTTGCGATAATCCAGCCAGGCCCATTGCTGGGCCATCAGCTTCTTGGTGTAGGGCATCGACAGACGGATCTTCCAGCGAGGCCTGCCCTTACGCAGCCAGCGGGTGATGGTGGAGATCATGTCGTCGCGGAGCAGATCGCGCAGAGCGTAGATCAGCGCGATGGTCAGCAGCAGAGTCATTGACAGCTGCTGGTTACCGGCACGGGTATTGAACAGGAAATAGGTAAACAACGACATGATCAGCATGGTCGAGACGGCCTTGACCAGCTTGCGAGTCCCTTCACCCAATTCGGTGAGCTTGGTACGCAGCACGACTGGGTACTCTAGCAGCCGATGATACAGGTGCATGCGGTTCCACAGGCGAGTCGGGGTACCTTCCAGGTCGCTTAGATACGCGTGCTCCCGTCGGTATTGGTGTTCCTGGCGCAGGAATTCCCTAATCGCCTCCTTGAGTTCTTCATCCTGCTCGACGTATCCCTCCAGGGTCATGCATTCGAGAAAGAATTGTTCGGATCGCCAGGAGAAGTAGATGTCCATGTGGCGAAAGTAGCGATGCTGACTGCTTTGCTTGGGCGTAGAGCGGCGCAGGCGCAGGGCAAAGTTCAGGCTCAGGCGCAGGGCGCGCCTGAGCGGTTCGGCCGTCAGCCCCGAAGCTAGGATCTGCTGACGCAGCCGATCCAGCGAGGCCCGGTACTGGAACAGCTGGGAGCCGTACATGATCTCGTAGTGTGGCGACAGCAGCGCAAAAGAACTGTCGGCCATGCTGGCTCGGTCCTGATCGGGCAAGCCCATCAGACCGAAGCTGTGGGACAGCGAGTTGAGGAAGAAATTTTTCTCCGTCAGAGCCCAGACGGGAAAGTCTCCTTCGTGGGGCGTGAACAGATACAGTTCCACCTGATAGCGTCCGGCTTCCTTCAAGGTGCGGGTAAACTGCAGACGATAATCGCTCTTGCGCTTCAGTAAAAACATACCCCTCCCCAATGACAGCGGTGGCCGCGAATGCTCGGGCTGCTCTTCGAGCCACCCATCTTATCACCGCTCGGATGGGTGGGAGGTTGTGCTATCCAAGTCAGACGGAGAGGTCGCAGACCGTATTGTGAGCCCTGTCACTTAACGGCGAGTCAGGCAGCTGCGTCTTGCTGCCGAGACTCATTCAGAAAACGCGCCCGCCATTCCAGCGTATTAGAATGTGATATGCACCGACGGCGCGCTCCGTTTCGCTTCGCCATGGTAGACGGCTTCGATGTTGTTGCCATCGGGATCCAGCACGAACGCAGCATAGTAGCCGGGGTGGTAGGGGCGCTCGCCGGGCGCGCCGTTGTCGGTGCCGCCATTGGCCAGCGCCACCTTGTAGAATTCATCGACCATGGCGCGGTTTTGGGCCTGGAATGCCAGGTGGTTGCGCCCGGTCAGTTCGCCTTGAGCGGCGTCGCTGTCCCGGGTGGAGACGCACAGTTCGTCGGCCCAGAAAAAGCCTTCGCCGGTGCCACCGATGGGGATGTTCAGGGTGTCGAGAATGGCGCTGTAAAACTTCTGGGCGGCATTTAGATCCCGCACGATCAGTTGGATGTGATCGATCAGGCGTCCGCGGTGTAGTTCCTGCGTTTCCATGCTGTGCTCCTTTCTGACTTTTCACGTGGGTGTCGCGTGAATTCTATCCTGACGGCTTCCACGCCCACCTACTTTAGTCATTGGCGTGGATAACAAGATGCAATGCAAACGATCGGCCTGCTGGCGCTCAACCGCCGGTGGACGCCTCCTGTAACTGCGGGCATGCCGGACCTGGGAAGGATTGGGAAGATTCCTGCACATCCTGGCTGACCTCGTGCCCGGCCGGCGTCTCGATACTTGGGAGACAGGGCCTTTCCTGCTGCACCGGCGTGGCCATGACAACCGGCGCCGTCGAGGGGCCGGTGCCACAGACTCCGCAGGTGATAAACAGAGCGGTGGCCAGTGAGCCATAGATCAGGGCGCTTTTTGCGGTTCCTTGAGCCATATAGCCTCTCTTAACTAATAGCCTCTCTTAGGGTGAGACCGGGAAAATCTGGTTCCGTAAGACATCCTCGCTGGGCATGCCCTGAATCATCCGAACGGTGCCCTGGGCATCCTTGTAGACGATGGCGGGAGTCGCGTAGAGATTGTTATCGTGCATTATCTTGGAGTTGTCCATCACCTTCTGCACGGCCGCCTCGGGCAGGTCCTTGTCGGGTGTGATGCCACCTTGCTTCAGGGTTCGCTGTTGCTTGACCATGGCCGCGGCAGGATCCTTGGCGGCAAGTATAGTCGCGGCCTTGGGCAGGCTGGTCGGGTGCAGCACGCCCACCAGGATATGGCGAAGCTGGACGCCGGCCTCCTTCAGATAAGGCTGGGCCGCCTCCCAGAACATGGCGCAATAGGGGCAATTCGGGTCCATGAAGGCGTAGACAATGCGTTTGGCGTTCTTGTCGCCTTCCGCGATCCAGTGGGCCTTGTCGAGGGCGGCCCAGTCGACTTGGGTGGGGCTGGCGGCAACCAGGCGTTCCAGCTCGGGTCGTGAAACGTCCTCGCCCTTTTCATCAATGAGCGTGCCCACCAGGGCATGCTTGCCGTCCGGGGTGAGGTAGACGCCCATCGGCTGGCCTCGGAAACGAGCCGCGTAGCCCTTCAGGCCGCCGGGTGCGTCAAAGGTGCCGACGATTTCCGCACCTTCGGATTCCAGGAACTTGATCGGCGCCGGGTAGGATTCGGCGCTGGCCAGGGACGTGGCCGAGGTCAGTGAAGCGGCAAGAATCAGGTGCTTAAGCGACATAGAATTTACCCAAGAAAGAATTAAAGATTTGCTCGGTTGAATCAGGGTTGAAACTGTTCAAGGCCCCGCTTGAGAGTGGCCGTTGAGAGTTCGCCCATGTGGGTGTGCACCAAATTCCCTGTGCCATCGAAAAACAAGGTGGTCGGCATGCCTTGCACGCCCATCTCCTGGGATAACCGCATGGGGTTATCCAGCAACACGTTGCGCAGCTGGAGCTGCTCGTCGGCCA
>CAYXVO010000264.1:0-4649 GCA_964467875.1 uncultured Pseudomonadales bacterium
CATCGCGGCAATGGCCATCACGCCGGCGCCGGCATGGAAAATTTCAAAGGTCGCCAGCAGATCGCGATTGTCGACGAGTGTTGCCGGATTGCCACCACCCAGCAGGCGGAACGCGAGCCGCATTGCCAAGGCCACCACCACGAACACCAGAAGCGACGCACCAACACCGGCAACGACCGTTCCGGCCGTGATGCGATGCGCCTGTCCCATCCGCCACCAACCAAGGCCCGCTGACAACGCGGCCAGCACCAGCAGCCCCCAACCCGACCATGCGGGCCAGACCAGCACTGCACGCCCCAACAGATCGGAGTACACCGCATCCTGCCCGCCGCCAACCAGCGCACGTCCCGCCGCCAGGTCGGTCGCCAGCGCCAAGGCCGTTGCCCCCATGTGCTGCAAACTGCGCGGATCGATGTTCTCCGGCGTTGCAGTAGCAGCGTGATAATCGAACTGGCGCCCGACGATGGCGAAGTTGAGGCCGGCGATGCCGCGTTCGGCCGGGATGGTGAAGTCCGATCCATTCGGCATGTGCCTGTAGACGAACCCGGTCAACGAGTTGCCCAGTGGCAACGACACATGCCTGCCGTAGCGGCGCAGCACTTCCTCATTTGCCCGCCCCGTTTCAAACAACACGGCGCGCCCGTTGCTGCCCCGCGCTTCAAGATTGATCGCGACCTCGACCCTCTCCGCCAAGGGATGCCCGGCAAAGAAAGTCCTTGCGCCAAGCAGGCCGACCTCTTCGGCATCGGTGAACAGGAACACGATATCCCGCTCACGTGTTTGCAAACGCAAGGCACGCGCAACTTCAAGCATAACCGCCACGCCAACGCCATCATCCGCCGCACCCGGCGAGTTGGGAACGCTGTCGTAGTGCGCCATCAGCAGGACCGCACGCGCGGACCGATCTCGCCCGGGCAACACGCCCACCACGTTGACGACATCGCCGCCATGCACTGTGCGCGTGCCACCGCGTTCGTATTCCACGAACGCGCTTCCAGTCTGCACCGCAGACTGCACGCCCAATTCGGACAAACGTGCGAGCAATCGCTCGCGCACCCGCCCTGCAGCCGCCGATCCGGTCGGATGGAACTCGGCACCAATCCATTCCAGGTCGCGTTGCGCGCGCGCCGCCGAGAACGCTGTCTCCGGCGCATCCACGGGCAATGTGCGTGGCATTGCCTGTCCGCCAACGGCCAACCACGCAGAAACGGCCAGCGCCGCCAGCAGCCCGCACAGCACCAGGATGCTGTTGCGGGTCGCGGAAGCGGGAATGGCGCCATGCGTCATGAGCGGCTCCCTAGTAATTCAGGCCAGCGGTCACCAATCGGAAGGCAAACGCAAACCACACTGTGGCAACGAGGGCCGCCGCCAGCAGGATCCGCCCGACACGCATCCACGTTCCCCGTGGCTCGCGCCATGCGCGAAATGCCGCCCAGAGCGCATGCAGTGCCGCCGGAACCAACAGTACGCCCAACACGTGAAGCACGCGGATGAACGGGTCGAGGCCGCCGTCCAATGCCACCGGACTGCGCAACAACTGCGCGGCCACGATGCCCCAGCCAATGAAGAACAGGACACCGGCAACGGTCCCGAGCTGCAGCCATTTCCGCTGACGCTCCGCCGGCCGGGCAATGGCATTGGCCTTGCCCGCCAGAGCCGCAACAAGCCACCAAGCCAACGCCGCCACAAGGACCAGCAGAGTGAACGCAAGCAATGGCAGGTTCCAGCCCGCAGACTCCCAGCCGGCAACGCGCAGGCCGACCGCCACCGGTGGCATTGCATCCGTACCGATGCGTACGACCTGACCGTTCTCCACCACCGCAGCCAACCGCCTGTCACCATTCAATTCACGCCAGACATAAGGTTCGACCTCACGCCAATGCATGGGTTGACCTGCCAGATCACGGAACCCCTGAGTGACCAGGGTTCCATCCTGCCGGGCATCCACCTTCAACTGTCCGGCAAGCGACAGCGCGGCCAGGAAATTCGAATACGACGACCGGCTGATGCGGTAACGGCCCACCACCTGTTGCGCATGCGCCTGCACGCTGTCTGCATCCAGCCTGGCCGGGGACGCATTGCCAGATTCCGCAGGGAAATAGCGATTCACGAAGCCGTCCAGCAAGCCTTTGCGCAACTTGCTCGCCGCCTGACCGCGCGCACCACCCGTCACCGACACGAACAGCCCGACGCCCTCGTCCGGAAACAGGTGCAGGTCGCTGTGGAAAGCGCGCGTGTCGCCGGCATGCCCCACGATCTTCCGGCCATTGCGATCCTCGCGATAGAACCCCAACGCCATGCCGTTGAGCGGCGGCGTTGGCGCATGGGCCGTGGCATGCATCACCGCAACCGTTTCGGGCTTCAGAATGCGCACGCCACGGTATTGGCCCTGCTGCAGATGCGCGAGCATGAACCCGGCCATGTCCGTCCCCGTGGCACTGAGGCTTCCGGCGGGCGCAGGGCCGACGAGTTCGAATTCCATCGGTGGATCGCTTGCATTGCGATAGCCATTTGCCATCTGCCCGGCCAACCCCAGCGGCAGCGGCTGGCGGAAGCTGCTCCGCGCCATTCCCAGCGGTCGCAGAAGGTGCTGCTCGACGTAATCATCGAACGGCTGCCCCGAAATCCGCTGCACCACATATCCAGCCAAGCTTGCGGCGTAGTTGGAATAGGCAACGACTTCACCCGGCGGATACACCCTGCGCGGCAACACGTCCTTGATCAACGTTTCAAGGCTGGGCAAGGTGGACTGGTTTCTGGAAAACAGATGCTTTCCGGATTCCTCGAACCCCGTGGTGTGGGTCATCACATTACGCATGGTGACCGGCTTGCCCGCGTAAGCGGGAATCTCGAAGTCGAGATACCGGTTGAGGTCTTCGTCGAGATCCAGCTTTCCCTGCTCGACCAACTGCATCACGGCGGTCCACGTGAACAGCTTGGAGATCGATCCGGGCCGGAACAGCGTCCCGCGCGGATCGACAGGCTTGCCTGCATCGACATCGGCATAGCCATATCCCTTCGCCAGCAGGATGTCTCCATTTTTGACCACGACCACGACCGCACCGGCCATCTCTCCGGTTCTCATCGCATGGGGCAGCAGGCCATCGAGCCACCCCTCCAGATCGCCACGCGTCAGCGCGGGGGTCTGGTCCAGCACCTGCGCCTGCGGCAGTTGCACTGGCGCCTGCTCTTGCGCACCGGCGAACGCCGATGCCAGCAACAGCACCCCTCCCGACAGGAACTTGCCGATTCTCATCACCCATTTCTCCATGCAGCAACCACGGCGTGCCGGCGCGGTTTCGCTTTCATCAGAAATCCAGCGCCAGCGTGACGCCAACCGTCCTGGGCCGGATCACCGAGGCCATGTACGGATTGCTGGCCGCATTTGCGCCGACCGTCGAGATCGAAGTGATGCCGCGCTTGTCACCCAGGTTGGAAGCATATCCGCTGATCGTCCATCGCCCGTTGCTGACGCCCGCGCGAAGATCCAGCAGCGTATACGAAGGCAGGTGCACACGAGAGGCCTGCAGCCCGAAGTTCGATTCGCGCCCGCCAATGTAGCGATAGCTGGTGCCGACGAAGGCACTCCAGTTCTCTCCGAACGGCCAACGGTAATCGGCATCGGCAGCCCCGCTCCATTCCGGCACATACGGCAGGCGATCGCCATCCCGCCCGCCCACGCCCGGCGCATTCTTGCTCAGCTCCGACTGCGTGTACGCACCGCTGAACCCGAGCGAGAGCCCTTCGGTGGCACGCCATGACAAAGCCCATTCCGCGCCCCGGCTGAAGGCCTCGCCGCCGTTGCCCATGTAGGAAAAACCGCCCTGGCTGATCGTCAACTGGACTTGGCTCCAGTCGATGTAGAACAGCGCGGCGTCTAGCGACAAACGATTGTCCAAGCCAAGCAGCTTGAAACCAACTTCGTAGTTGATCAACGAATCCGAATCGAACGAAGGTTGCGCAACGCCGGCAGCGGCAGGCGGCAACACGTTCGGGCCGCCGGGGCGGTAGCCCTTCGCGATGCGTGCGTAGATCGTGGTGGCATCATTCGGCCGCCAGCGCGGGTTGATCAGATAGGAGACCACGTTATCGCTAGAATCCACGGTGAATCCGGTCACCGCGCCGGGATTGGCCGGGTTGTTTAGGTATCCGCTGGTGCTCTGGGTCAGCGTCTGCTCGTTGCGGCTGTAGCGCGCGCCCAGCAGCACATCGAATGTCTTGGTGAAATGCCAGGTCACGTTTCCGAACGCGGCATATTCCTTGAACGTTGCCGGCAACGCCGCCTGGAACAGCACGGGCAACCCGGCCACCGGTTCCTGGGTGAGCGGGTTGAATGCCGACAGGAGCGAGTTGTAATCGGTGGTTTCCCGCGTATAGAACAGGTCCGCCTGCCAATCCAGACGGCGCTCGCCGGTGGATTGCAGGCGAAGTTCCTGGGTTGTCTTTTCCTGATTCGCCACCTGCCCCTGGGCCACGCCCGCGCCGCCAAGCAGCGCGCCGTAGGCCGCCGTGCCGTCGGTGCGGCCGGTGGCATCCAGGTTGCCGTGACTGGTCACGGAGACCAGCGACAGGCCATCGAAAGCGTAATCCGCCGTCGCGTTGTACAGCCGGTATTTCGCGCTGGAATACTCGTCGGTGTAACGGGCCTG
>CAYXVO010000265.1:0-4649 GCA_964467875.1 uncultured Pseudomonadales bacterium
ACCGCGAAACGCTCGCCGGCGGTACCGGCGGCATACAGCGCGCCCCCAGTTGCACCGTACAGGCAGGTATTGCCGATGATGGCCGTTTCCTCGGACTTGAAGGTGCTGCAACGAGGCGGATAAATCACCAGTTTGCCACCGGTCATCCCCTTGCCCACATAGTCGTTGGCATCCCCTTCCAGATACATGTGCAGGCCGCCGGCATTCCAGACGCCAAAGCTCTGCCCCGCCGTTCCAGACAGACGCAGGACGATCGGCTTATCCGCCATGCCCTGGTTGCCGTGACGCTTGGCGATCTCGCCGGACAGCCGCGCGCCAATCGAGCGATCACAGTTGGTGACGCGGTACTGGAACTCGCCACCGGATTTGGCATCGATCGCGCCCAGGGTGTCCGCCACCATTTTCCCGGCCAGCGTGGCCCGGTCGAACGGCTCGTTACGGGTATTGCCACAGGTCTGGGGCTTATCCGCCGGAATGGCATCATTGTGCAGCATGGGCATCAAATCGAGACGACGCTGCTTGTCGGTGTAGCCCGGCTGGATCTTGAGCAGATCAGCACGGCCCACCAACTCCTCCATGGTGCGCACCCCGAGGCGGGCCATCCATTCGCGGGTTTCCTCCGCCACAAAACGGAAGAAATTCATCACCATCTCCACGTCGCCGAGGAAGTGCTTGTCGCGCAGATACTGGTCCTGCGTGGCAATTCCGGTGGCACAGTTGTTGAGATGACAAATCCGCAAATATTTGCAACCCAGCGCCACCATGGGCGCGGTGCCGAAACCAAAGCTCTCGGCGCCCAGCATCGCGGCCTTGACCACGTCCAGACCGGTCTTCAGGCCGCCATCTGTCTGCAGGCGAACCTTGTCGCGCAGATCGTTGGCACGTAGCGCCTGATGGGCCTCGGCCAGGCCGAGCTCCCAGGGTGAGCCAGCGTACTTAATCGAGGTGAGCGGGCTCGCACCAGTTCCGCCGTCATAGCCGGAAATGGTGATCAGATCCGCGTAGGCCTTGGCAACCCCCGCCGCAATCGTGCCGACGCCCGGCTCGGACACCAGTTTCACGGAAACCAGCGCCTCAGGATTGACCTGCTTGAGGTCGAAAATCAGCTGCGCCAGATCCTCGATCGAATAAATATCGTGATGCGGCGGCGGCGAAATCAGGGTTACGCCCGGCACCGCGTAACGCAAACGGGCAATCAGTGGGTTCACCTTGCCGCCCGGCAGCTGGCCACCTTCTCCCGGCTTCGCCCCTTGCGCCACCTTGATCTGCAGTACTTCCGCGCTCACCAGATAATGCGGCGTCACACCAAAGCGGCCAGAGGCGATCTGCTTGATCTTGGAACGCTTCTCCGTGCCGTAACGCGCCTCGTCCTCACCGCCCTCACCGGAATTGGAGCGGCCACCGAGGCGGTTCATGGCAACGGCCAGTGCCTCATGGGCCTCGGGTGACAGCGCGCCGATGGACATGGCCGCCGAGTCGAAGCGCTTGAACAGGGACTCGACCGGTTCCACTTCATCCAGGGGAATCGGCTTGACCTGCTCATTCAGGGCAAAGAGGTCACGGATCGTCGCGACCGGACGCTCATTGACCAGCGCCGCATACTCCTTCCAGGCACCGTAATCGCCGGTACGCACTGCCTCCTGCAGGGTACGGACCACATCCGGGTTGTAGGCATGATATTCGCCACCGTGCACATACTTGAGCAGACCACCGGTCTGGATCGGGCGGCGCTTCTTCCAGGCCTCGTCCGCCAGCAGCTCCTGCTCCCGGTGGAAATCATAGAAGTTGGCGCCCTGGATCCGACTGCTCACGCCCGGGAAGCAGAGATCGACGACTTCGTCGTGCAAACCAATGGCTTCAAACAACTGAGCACCACGGTAGGACGCGATGGTGGAGATACCCATCTTCGACAGGATCTTCAGCAAGCCCTTGTTGATGCCCTTGCGATAGTTGTTCTTGGCCTCGATCGGATCCATCAGCATTTCGGAGGTATTGATCAGATCGTTCAACACCTGGTAGCTGAGGTAAGGATAGACAGCCGTGGCGCCGAAGCCGATCAGCACCGCGAACTGGTGCGGGTCGCGGGCCCAGCCGGTTTCCACGATGATGTTGGACTGGCAGCGCAATCCCAGGCGCACCAGATGGTAATGCACGGCACCGGTCGCCATGAAGGCGTTGATGGGCAACTCCCCTTCCGCCAATTCCTTATCGGACAGTACCAGCAACACCCGGCCGGAACGGACTGCCTGCTCCGCCTTCTCGACGATGGCCTGGAGTGCCTGCTGAAGCCCCTGTTCCGGCCGATAGCTGAGACGAATCCGCTCCATGGTGAAGTCATCCCGCTGGAGACTGGTCACCTGCAGGAACTTGGCCGGCGACAGGACGGGCGTGTTCAGGATGATGCGATTGGCATGATCCGCGGTTTCCTCGAAGACATTGCGCTCCGCGCCCAAACAGGTTTCCAGCGACATCACGATGGTTTCGCGCAGGGGGTCGATGGGCGGATTGGTGACCTGGGCGAACTTCTGCCGGAAATAATCCGACACCGAACGTACCCGTTGGGACAGCACCGCCATGGGCGTGTCATCCCCCATGGAGCCGACCGCCTCCTGGCCGGATTCAGCCAGCGGACGCAGTACCTGGTCGCGCTCTTCAAAGGTGACCTGGAACATCTTCATGTGCGTGTTCAGCTCATCTTTGTCCATGAGCTTGAACTCGGGCACATCGGTACTCAATGTGGCCTCGATCCGCAGCGCATTCTCACGCAACCACTTCTTGTAGGGCTGCGCCGATTTCAGCATGTTGTCGATGTCGGGGGTGTGGAGCAGTTGACCGGTGTGGGTATCGACCGCCAGGATCTGACCGGGTCCGACACGGCCTTTCGCCACCACATCTTCCGGCTTGTAGCCCCAACTGCCGATTTCCGACGAGAGGGTGATGTAGTCGTTGTTCGTCAGCACCCAGCGCGCAGGACGCAAACCGTTACGGTCCAGAAGACAGACCGCATATCGACCGTCCGTGAGAACCACACCGGCAGGGCCGTCCCAGGACTCCATGTGCATGGAATTGTATTCGTAGAAGGCGCGCAGGTCCGGGTCCAGCGTGTCCACGTTCTGCCAGGCCGGCGGGATCATCATGCGCACGGCACGGAACAGACCCATGCCACCGGTGACCAGCAGTTCCATCATGTTATCCATGCTGGATGAGTCGGAACCGGTGCGGTTGACGACCGGCTGTAACTCCTCCAGATCACCCAGTATTTTCGACTTGAACTTGCCACCACGAGCCTGCGCCCAATTGCGATTGCCCTCGATGGTATTGATCTCACCGTTGTGGGCAAGCATGCGGAACGGCTGGGCCAGCGGCCAGCGCGGCGCGGTGTTGGTAGAAAACCTCTGGTGAAAAACGCAAATGCCCGTTTTTAAACGGGCATTTGCGAGGTCTCTATAGAATGCTGGCAGATCTGCCGGCATCATCAGTCCTTTGTAGGACACCACCTTGTCGGACAGACTGCAGATGTAGAAATCCTTGTCCTCCGCCAGTGCATTCTCGGCCTTGCGGCGTGCCCGAAACAGCTGCACCGCAAACTCCTGCTCGGAGCTGTCGGCTTGCGCCTCCACGAAAACCTGCTCGATGCGGGGCTGGCAATCCAGGGCCATTGGGCCGAGGCAGGAACTGTCGGTGGGCACGACGCGCCACCCCATAACATGCACACCCTGTGCCTTCAACTCATTTTCGAGCGTGACGCGTGCCGCCGCCGCTCGAGCCTCTTCCTGAGCCAGAAAGATCATGCCTATGCCATAGAGCGCACCCGGCTCACGTCCAAAGCACTCTAAAGAGATAGCACGCAGGAACGAGTCAGGCTTCTGCAGCAAGAGACCACAGCCGTCGCCCGTTTTACCATCGGCCGCGATTCCGCCCCGGTGGGTCATGCAGGTTAAGGATTCAATTGCCGTGCGCAGGAGATCGTGACTAGCTTGGCCTTTAGTGTGAGCAATAAGGCCGAAACCACAATTGTCCTTGAACTCACCAGGATGATACAGACCTATCTTCATAAGCTATCTCTCGTGGAAACCTTTGGAAATCAAAAACCTATAACCAGCTCTCCGGCAAATTTGCTTTTGACAGAAAAAATGGGGGAGTCATTTTACACAGCGGACCCCGTCCGAGCAAAGAATTTTCTTTTCCAGAAAAAACAAACACATATCTTTCAGGCAGGCAAAATCCGGGCGGACGCGCACCCTACAAAGGGGTCAGGGAGAAAGTTGAGAGAAAAAAGATTTCAGGAGCCGGACAGCGCTTCGCTTTTCACGGCGCCAACTTGTCGAATCCAGGGGCTGAGCTTTTTCAGTCGAGAGGGATATCTCGCCACTGCGGCCTTGGCAGCGTCAAGCGTGGGGTAAACTCCCTCGATCACCGTATACCATTGCTGGCCTTTTCGGGTCGAGATGATCGTGCGGGCACTGAGAGAAGCCGGCAGTCCGCCACGAAAGTTGCGTACGGTCGCTTCCGTATAGCTTCCTAGCAACTGCACCGTATAGGCATCGTCAGCCTGCGCCATCAGCCAGGCATGCTCCGGATTGGACGCGGCTTTCGGCTCGGGCTCGGGCTCGGGCTCGGGCTCGGGCTCGGGCTCGGGCTCGGGCTCG
>CAYXVO010000266.1:0-4595 GCA_964467875.1 uncultured Pseudomonadales bacterium
ATGTTCACGTTGGGATAGTGGCGCTTGAACTCCTCGGTCCAGAGCGTCATCAGGTTGGCCAGGGTGTCGGAACCCACGCTGGAAATATTGCCGGACACGCCACTGGCTTTCTGGTAGCCGGACAGTTTCGGGTCCACCTTGTTCTCGGCGAGTGCACCGCTGGTGGCCAGAACGGATGTGGCGGCCAGGGTCAGGGCTGCTACGAGTTTTTTCATGGTCATCATTCTCTCCTGAAAATCATCTTGAAATCGGACGGACCGTCAATCGCTTCCCCGATTGAACAGTGAGCCTTCGCTCCTGCGCCACCTCCGTGCCGGCCCGGTAACTGTGACTATAGGTCGGCCGAATGACAGTTTGATGACAGTGCCAAACAGAATGGGGGAGGTTCGAGGCAACCCAGGGATATCCCCGTATTATTACTATCTATCCAACCCCCGAGATGCGCTAAACTGACGCGCAATTAGCCAGTCGACGAGCAATCAGTCAGGCAACTAAAAATCAAATAGCCAACTAGCAATCAGACAGTCTCCGACTACGCTTAAAGCAAGCAAAGCAAGATCAAAACACGCCCAACAAGAGCAAGAGAAAACAACATGAAATCGAGTAACGGACCGGCGCCCAGCGGCGAACTGGCCCTGCGGGTGGTTGCCCTGGAGCGAGACACCAATGCCAATGGCGATATTTATGCCGGCTGGCTGATCTCACAGATGGACTTGGCCGCCGCCAACCTGGCGGGACGCATTGCCAAGGGACGAACCGCCACGGTGTGCGTCGACAAGATGGAATTCCTGTCGCCGGTGCGGGTTGGTGCCGAAGTCAGTTGCTACGCCCAGTTGACCGATATCGGTCGCAGCTCCATGAAGATCCAGATCGAAGTCTGGACCCGCGACTCCTGTCAGAGCCACGAACGCAAGGTGACGGAAACCCAGTTCGTCTTCGTGGCCATCGATGGCGACGGTCGCATCCGGCCGGTACCCGAGCAGTAACCCGTTCGCGCTCGGTAGTCATCAAACCGACGCCAGCCATCAAAACGACGTCAGTCGCCGAACCGGTTCCAGAACGAAAGAAGCCGCCTATTCAGGCGGCTTCTTTGTTTACACCATGCGCCGCAAATCAGGCGCTGGTCACCACCTTGTGCAAGCGCTCCGCCAACTCCGACAACTGGGCCGCCAGGCCCTCCAGTTCGGCATTCGCGTTCAGCAGGTTCTGGGACGACGCGGCATTGGTGGAGCTAATATCCGCCACATGCTGGCTGGAGGTCACCAGTTCTTCCACGCCCACGGTCTGATGATCCAGCTGATCGACGATGCGGTTAATGTTGCCGGTGATCTCCTTCACCGCCGACGCCACTTGCTGCATGATGTCTTCGGTGCGCCCCACCTCATCCATCCCCTGATCGATATCCGATGTGCACTGGCTGATCAGGGTCCGGATCTCGGCGGCGGATTCGTTGCTGCGATGGGACAGGCTTCTCACCTCGTCGGCGACGACCGCGAAACCACGTCCGGCTTCGCCCGCGCGCGCCGCTTCGATGGCCGCGTTCAGGGCCAGCAGGTTGGTCTGCTCGGCGATGCCGGTAATCACGTTGATCACGGTTTCAATCTTGGTGTTGCTGTGCTTGATATTGGTCATCGACTCGCTCATGCGGGCCATCGCCTGGGTGCTGTTGAGGGATTGCGCTTCCGCATGATTGGCCAGTTCCCGAATTTTCTGGGCCAGATCGTTGGACTCCACCAAGTCGCCCGCCATGGCATTCAGGGTCAGGTTGATCTGCTGGAACGCCGAATCCTGCTGGGCCACGCCCGCGCTGATATTCTGACTGGCATGTGCGGTTTCGGCGGAACTGTCGCTGAGAGAGGCCGATGCCGTCACCAAGGTTTCCGCGCTGTCCCGGGCCTGGTCAATGACCGAGCCCAGCCGCTTGGAGGCCTCCGCCGACTGACGGGCCAGGGTTTCCGCTTTTTGCATTTCCTGGCGGTTCAAATCCATGGTGGTCGCACGTAGCCGCGCCGCGAACCAGTTGGCCACGGCAATAATCAGAGTCGGCAGCATGTATCCAGACACCAGATCCACACGCTGCGCCGATTCCGTCATCTCAAAGGTGGGCATCGCGGCCCCGATTGATTTCTGATACATCAGCAGCGCCAGAAAACCCAGGCCACCCAGGGTCCAGACCATGCCGGAGGCGTTGCTGGCAATCAAAAAAGCAAACGCGATCACACAGGGGACCCAGTAGACATGGGCGGAATCGATACCGCCCAATTGCCAGATCATGTTCATCACATGGGCCGCCATGAATACCAGAGACAGGTTGGCGGCGAGAATCTGCCCCAACCCCAGCCGGATCAATCCAACCGTTCCCGACAACCCGACAATTAGCAGCAGCGAGGTGATGGTCAGCGCCGAATGCTCCAGCTTGGACCATTTGAGAAGGCTATAGACGCCAATGAGCGCGCCGATCAGGGAGAACATGACGATGGCTTTTTGATTGGCCAGCTCCGGATCGTCCGGATTACTGCCAGCGGGCAGGCATTTATTCAGCAAGTGACTTAGTGACATGGAGAGCACCTAACGAGATACGAGTTCTGGCCGCTCCGTCGGAATGATGAACGATCAGCTCCTTACATCCAAACGCAAGACCGGCACCTTACTTAAATCTAGACGTTTCTCGCGTATTCGCTGCCGTGCACAGGAAAAATGCTGTGAAATTTCCGGCCGGGCACCTCAAATCCGCTCCAGCTTGGCGTAGGACATCACCAGCCATTTGCTGCCATCGTCGTCGAAATTGACCTGCACCCGCGCGTGTGGGCCGCTTCCCTCGTAATTCAGCACCACGCCCTCGCCAAAGCTTGGGTGGCGCACTCGCTGGCCCAGCTGGAGTGTCGGCTCCGGCACCCGGATGGTCGGCGCTGGACCTCCGAAGCTCATGGGGCGGGTCACGGTGTTGCGCAGGCGCACTTCCTGCAACAGGGCCGGCGGAATTTCCCGCACAAAGCGGGAAATCCGGTGATACTTGTCCTGTCCGTACAAGCGTCGGGTTTCGGCGTAGGTCAGCACCAGTTTTTCCCGCGCCCGGGTCACGCCCACGTAACAGAGGCGGCGCTCTTCCTCCAGCCGCCCCGGCTCTTCCAGCGCCATGGCGTGGGGAAACAGCTCCTCTTCCAGGCCGGTCAGAAACACCAGCTTGAACTCCAGGCCCTTGGCACTGTGCAGGGTCATCAGCTGCACACTGTCCTCGTGCTCGTCGGCCTGGCGCTCGCCGGCGTCAAGGGCGGTCTGTGCCAGGAACTCCGCCAACGCATCCACTTCCGCGTCACCGTCGTATTCACGGGTGGCGTTGATCAGTTCCGCCAGGTTTTCCTTGCGAGCCTGGCCCTTCTCGCCTTTCTCCTTGCCGTGGAACTCGATCAGCCCGGTTTTCTCGACGACACCCTGCACCAGTTCATGCAACGGCTTGACCAGGCTGAGCTCGGCAAAGTACTCCACCAGCCGGGTAAACTCATGCAGCCCCACCGCCGCCTTGCCCTTGATGGCTCCGGCAGTGAGCAGACCCTGGGCGGCCTGCCACAGGGAGATGCTCTGGCTGTTGGCGCAGTCGCGCAGATCGCCCAGGGTCTTGTTGCCAATGCCCCGGGTCGGCACGTTGACCACGCGCTCAAACGCGGCGTCGTCATGGGGAAAGCGGATCAGGCGCAGATAGGCCACCGCGTTGCGGATCTCCTGGCGGTCGTAGAAGCGCAGACCGCCATAGACCCGGTACGGCACGGCGTGGCGCACGAAAGCCTCTTCTAGCACCCGCGACTGGGCGTTGGAGCGATACAGCACGGCCACGTCGGAACGGCTGTTGCCCTGCTCCACCCACTGGCGCACCCGATCCACGATGTAGGTGGCTTCGTCCTGCTCATTGAAGGCGGCATAGAGGTCGATGAGCTCGCCTTCCTGACCGCTGGTCCACAGCTCCTTGCCCAGCCGGCCTGAATTGTTGGCAATCAGCGCGTTGGCGGCCTGCAAAATGGTGGAGGTGGAGCGGTAGTTCTGCTCCAGGCGCACCAGCTCGGCGTTGGCAAAATCCTGCTGGAAGCGCTGAATGTTCTCGATGCGCGCCCCCCGCCAGCCATAGATGGACTGGTCGTCGTCACCCACCACGGTGACCGGCACCCGGTCACCCGCCAGCACCCGCAGCCAGGCATACTGCACGGTGTTGGTGTCCTGGAACTCGTCCACCAGAATGTGGCCGAAACGGCGCTGGTAATGATCCAGCAATTGCGGCCGGTTGAGCCAGAGCTCGTGGGAGCGCAGCAGGATCTCGCCAAAATCCACCAGCCCCGCGCGGTCGCAGTAGGTTTCGTATTCCTGATAGATCCGCCCCATGGTTTTGTGGTGCAGATCACCCCGGTCATCCAGGTGACGTGCCCGCAGGCCTTCATCCTTTTGGGCGTTGATGAAGTACTGGGCCTGGCGCGCCGGCCATTGGTTCTCGTCCAGCTGCAGGGTGGCCAGAATTCGTTTGACGACCCGTAACTGGTCGTCGGAATCGATCACTTGAAAACTCTCGGGCAGATTCGCCTCGCGCCAGTGGGCGCGCAACAGGCGAT
>CAYXVO010000267.1:0-4588 GCA_964467875.1 uncultured Pseudomonadales bacterium
CCATTCCCTTCTTTTTGCTGGCTGGCGTGCTGATGGCATCGGGTGGATTGGCAGATCACCAACTTCATCAACGAAGAACTGCGCCACCACGAAGGCTCGTTCCGCATTGCCGAGGCGCTGGACAAGTTCCACACCAGCCCGCGTGTGGGCTATATGCAGGAGATCATTCCTACCTTTCATGATGAAAATCATGAGCGCAAATTGCCCTTCCTGGCCGGGCTGGCGCTCAATGCATTGTTTGAATCCATGTCCGGTGACCTGCTCACCCCACGGACCCGCAATGCCAAGTTCGAATCCATCCGGCAGGTCTGCAAGCTCATCGATCGCGATGAAGCGCGCCATGTGCAGTTCGGCCGCATTCTGCTGCGTTACCACGCCAAGGATATTTCCGCCGAGGACAAAGAAGTCATTGGTCAGGTGTTCGTCAAGAAGCTGAGGGACGTGCTGCTGCGCGGTGTGTATACAGTCGTCAATCTGCCAGAGCAGGACCGGGCGCACGCCGGGCGCGTGCGTGAAATCGCCGCAGAATGGGGTCTGGGGGCAAGCCGCCCGGAAGACGAAGTCGAAATTTTGCGCGGCTCCCTGAAACGAATTCGTGAATGGGTGGAACCTCATGGCTTCCACATTCCGCGAGTTCCGGAGCTCGATCAGGAAGCCGAAGCCGTCACCGCCTGACTGGACTATGACGGGACACACATTGTGGTACACCCGCTGTCCGGTGCCGTCACCACTGGGGCTGGCGGTTCAGCTCGGCTGGCTGGACGAGGCCTTTCAGGCAGACGGAATAGCGGTGCAATCGGTGCTGGACAGTCCGCAGCAGAGCGTGCGGGGCAGCCATTTCTCGCATCATCTCCCCTGGTCCGTGCGCCAGGGCGGGAATATTCCCGCCCTCTGGGCACGCGCCCAGGGTGCCCCAACGCGGTTGCTGGGACTGAGCTGGACGGACGAGTTTCAGGCCATCATCACGACCGGAAACACACACCTTGGCCAGGCCAAAGAGCTGCGCGGCCGCCGACTCGCGCTACCCAGGAAACCCGGTGATCAGATCGACTTCCATGGTGCCACGGCGCTCAAGGGCATCTGGTCTGCCTTGACCACGGCGGGACTGGATCTGAATGCTGTCGAACTGGTGGATTGCACCAACCACGAGCCGTCATTGCTGGATACGAGGCAATCCGATTTGTTCGGACTGCGCCGGCGCCAGCCCTATTTTCAGGAGCTGGCGGCACTGGTCAGGGGCGAGGTCGATGCCATTTTTGTAAAAGGTGCTGAAGGCATCCTCATCGCCAACCTGATCGGTGCCCAGGTGGTCGTCCAGACCGGACAGCACCCGGACCCCATCATCCGCGTCAACAATGGTTGTCCGCGCCCCCTGACCGTCGACGACGCGCTGGTACAGGAGCGCCCCGATCTCGTCACGAAATTGGTATCTCTGGTTGATCGAGCCGACCAATGGGCACATGCGCATCCTTCAGACACGCTGCGCTTTGTGGCGCGTGAGATGGGGTGCTCGGAAGAAGCCGTGCTGGCATCCAATGGCCCCCATTTGCACACGACCCTGAGCCTGGGCCTGATCCAGGAGCAGGTCGATGCCTTGGCGTTCTTTCAGCATTTCCTGTTTGAACACGGTTTCATTCCCAATGACCTTCCCGTCAACGACTGGGTGTACCGGACGACATAGCGATCGCAACCTGGCACCGATCTCCCTGCCCATATTGCCAGCGCAGGGACCACCCTACCGATCTGCGCAACAGATGGCTGCTCCAACCGGGAGCGGACTCAAGCGCAAGACAAAAAGTCCCACATGATCGACGACTGGACCTCGTTCTACAACCACCGGTCCCCGTCAGGCACCCAACATGAAGCCCCGCCGAGGCATTTTCATTGGTGGCCTGAGCTGTGCGGGTTCTGCTGGGTCAATTCAGCGTCGTATTCATAGGCGATAGGCCATGTCCGGCTTATCAGGGAGTCAGACCGTATCCATTCCGCATTAAATGCAGGCTTTTACCGCTGCCTTCCAGATTTCCGCGTCATATCGCCTGGCTTTCTGATCCCTTTCCTTCCAGCGATAGGCGGGATGCCCATCCCTGGCACCGACCGTCTTGTCCAAGGCAGACAGCTCTTCCAGCACCTTGCGGATGTATCCGTATCCAGGCGCCATCTCGTCCTCGACAACCGGTTTGCCCGTGCTGTATTGGAGTGCAAGAACGGATTCAGGCAACACAACGCGATGCGGTTCACGGCCACATTGCCCGATCAATCCGTACCATGCGGAAACCGCGCCATAGCCATCATTCCAGATCGCTTCGAGCGAAGCCTCATCTTCTGGCACCTCACGAACGACAGCCGTCCGTTTGCCCAGCAGCGTCTCTGACCAACGAGCCATGCCTTCCAGAAACCATGCTCGCTTGAACATGGTGTAACCATACTGAACGAGGTGGAAGAGCTCATGCGCCGGTGTCAAGTTGCCACTCCGATACCGATTGGAAATGTCCATCAGCAGCACACACTCGCCGGGCAACGACTGGTGCACCTCGTCATAAGCTCGCCCAGTGCCGCCATCCAGAGAACGAAAGCGCACCAGGATTCGCCTCGCACCCTGCAACTGGTAACGTGTACTTTCCAAAGGCAGCTGGAACTTCAGGTGCGCCAGCACATCACGCATTGCGACCAGTTGCAAAGCCACATCCGCCACAACGTCGGGAACACCCTGTTTCCGTGTATCCGCCGGGAACTGCAGTGCATGATCGCCGGTCAGTGAATACTGCAGGACGAATTCATCTTTTTCGTACTGCTGCCACTGGCCATTCACACCCGAGATGGTCTGCTGGCAGGCCCTGGCTTGTGTCATCCCGAGCCCCATCAGCAACACACCGCCAAACACAAGACTTCGTGCCAACTGCCCGATGAAGTTCTTCATGCCAACACCGCTATCGAGGTTCTGTGTGAGTTGTCCCACTTTCGCAATCTGTCGAAGGGCGAATCTCAAACCGCTTCGTACATGGTCTGCGCACATTCACTGGCGACGTCGCCAGCATCAGACATTGATGGCCTGCTGCATTCAACGCTCGACGCAGAACGATCGCCGGGATCCCGGCGACAGCGCCGATGGCCGATATCTGCCTTCATCCGGTTGCAATCCGCCAGATTGCTGAACGACACCACCAGGGCACCATACAGCAAACATGGGCGCCGCTCCACCCTGGCGGGCGTGGCGTCAGCAACACAGCCTCCATGATGACCATATCGCCGTGAGCCATGAATGCGGCAACACTGCCGTGACCCTGTCGCCGCGACCCCCACCCTATTTACCCCAGGGGGCATCGCACAGGCAAAAGAAAAAGGGGCTACAACTTTGATAGCTGTAGCCCCTTGATATAAATGGTCGGCGTGGCGGGATTCGAACTCGCGACCCCTTGCACCCCATGCAAGTGCGCTACCAGGCTGCGCTACACGCCGACAAGATTTAAATTATAGCTTGAAATTTGGCGTTTTCAGAAACGAGGATCAAGAAGATCACGTATTTCCCGCAGCTCGCGACGCAGATCCTGCCAGCGCGCCTGCTCTGCGCGCAGTTGCATCTGCGCCAGTTCTTGAGCGGCGGCACCCACATCGAACGCGGACTCCTGCCATTCGCTGTCGCCACCACCTTCGAACATTGAGTCCGGAAATACCGAGTCCCCCATGTCGATGGCTTCATGGCGGCGCC
Source organism: uncultured Pseudomonadales bacterium (assembly GCA_964467875.1). Lineage (GTDB taxonomy): Bacteria > Pseudomonadota > Gammaproteobacteria > Pseudomonadales > Oleiphilaceae > JAEZAA01. Next base: position 3,710 of record CAYXVO010000267.1, read on the forward strand.
GCTCACGCTCCGCCTGCGCGAACTCCTGCAGCTTGTTGCGGGCGCCGCTGATCGTGAAGCCCTGGTCGTACAGCAGCTCGCGGATGCGCCGAATCATCAGCACCTCGTGGTGCTGGTAATAGCGGCGATTGCCGCGCCGCTTCATGGGGCGGAGCTGGGTGAACTCCTGCTCCCAGTAGCGCAGCACGTGTGGTTTGACACCACAAAGCTCCCCGACCTCACCAATGGTGAAGTAGCGTTTGGCGGGAATGGGGGGGAGATTTTTCTCCATGTAAATCAAGGTGCTACCGGCAGAACCTTGAAATCTACTCTAACTTTCCGTGTTGTGCACGGATTGCACCCCGTTTCCCGTGCATATTGCTGAAATACCGTGACAATGGCCCGCCGTCAGGCATCCACGCCGGACCGCCTCCCGGTCAGTCGGCCGGCCCGCCATCACCGGCCAGGCCGGCGGCCTGTACCGCATCCTTGAGCTTGGGACTGGCATGAAAAGTGACCACACGCCTGGCATCGATGGCCACCGGCTCACCCGTGCGGGGGTTGCGGCCTGGCCTGGCGGCCTTGGTACGGATCTGAAAGTTGCCAAAACCGGAGATCTTCACGTCCGTGCCGTCCACCAGGCTGTCCGTGATAAGGTCGAAAAACGCATCGATCATGTCTTTCGACTCACGCTTGTTCAAACCAATCTGCTCGAACAACATTTCTGCCAGCTGGGCCTTGGTCAGGGTAGGCGTCTCCAGGCTTTCAACGGCGAGTTCCATCTCGGGCATCTCCTAAGTTGCAGGGTCAGCAGCACACGTCGGTGATCAGCGCAGACGGGCCTGCACGGCACCCGACAAGGACGCCACCACTGCACGCACCGCCGCCTCGATTTCTTCA
>CAYXVO010000268.1:0-4588 GCA_964467875.1 uncultured Pseudomonadales bacterium
TCCACCCTGTCGGCGCTGGTGCTGGACGAAGCCGATGAAATGCTGAAGATGGGCTTCGTCGACGATATCCAGTGGATTCTCGAGAACTCGCCCAGCGAGCGGCAACTGGCACTCTTCTCCGCCACCATGCCCAATGTGATCCGCGACATCGCCCGGCGCCACCTGCGTGACCCGGCGGAGATCAAGATCCAATCCAAGACCAGCACGGTGGAAACCATCCAGCAGCGGGTCTGCTTTATCAGCAATAACCAGAAGCTGGATGCCCTGACCCGCATTCTGGAAGCCGAAGAATTCGACGGCATGATCATTTTCGCCCGCACCAAGAACGCCACGGCGGAACTGGCCGAGAAGCTGGAAGCGCGCGGCTTTTCCGCCGCGGCACTGAACGGCGACATGAATCAGCAGCTGCGGGAACGGACCATCGAGCGCCTGAAAACCAACAAGCTCGACATCATCGTGGCCACGGATGTCGCCGCACGCGGTATCGACGTGGAGCGCGTCAGTCACGTCGTGAACTACGACATTCCCTATGACACCGAAGCCTACGTGCACCGTATTGGTCGCACCGGCCGCGCCGGCCGCACCGGCATCGCCATCCTGTTCGTGACGCCGCGCGAGCGTCATCTGCTGCGGTCCATTGAAAAGGCCACCCGGCATCCAATCGACCAGATGCAGGTTCCGTCTGCTCAGGTCGTGGCTGATCGCCGTATTGACCAGTTCAAATCACAGATCGCGGAAGTCCTGGCCTATCATGTTCTGGACTTCTTCCAGATCGTCGTGGACCGCATCAGCGGCGAACTGGAGGCCGACGCGGCGAATATTGCCGCAGCGCTGACCTACCTGGCACAGAAGCAACAACCTTTTGTGGTTGAGGAAATGCGCGTTCGCGAAGAGCGCCCCGCCCGCAGCGACAGCTATCGAAACGACTCCCCTCGCCCCGAGCGCAGCCGTGGCGACAGCGAGCGCCCACGCCGGCGTGGCAAGGAACTTCCCGAACTGGAAGCCGGCATGAAGCGCTATCGCATCGAAGTGGGTCATGCCCACCAGGTGTCTCCCCGTGAAATCGTGGGCGCCATTGCCAATGAGGGTGGCATCGATGGCAAGCATATCGGCCCGATCGTGATCTTTGATGACTTCACGACCGTCGACCTGCCCGATGGCATGCCCCGTGACATTCAGCAGCATCTGCAGAAGACCCGCGTCAAAGGCCAACCCATGCGGATTTCCGAGTTCGACGGCAAGGTTCCAAGTGCCGACGCTCCACGCCCTGCGCGCACAGCCACGCGTCGGCCCCCACAGCGGGATCGAGGTGGCGATACTCCGCCGCCCAAGCGTCGCCCCCGCCAGGAGAGCTAGGCTAGCCTAGCTCTCTCGAGCCACACATATCATCGTGTTCAATCAGAGAAAAACAGAGCATGTTCCAGACCAACAGCTATTTTGACGGCAAAGTCACTTCGATCGCGTTTCAAACCGAAACCCTGCCAGCTACCGTTGGCGTGATGGCGGCAGGCGAATACGAGTTTGGTACCTCCCAACGGGAAACCATGACCGTGACTACGGGTGCGCTCACCATTCGCCTCCCCGGCAACACCGACTGGACCCGCTACAACGCTGGCGACAGCTTTGTGGTGGAAGCCAACCAGAAATTTGGCGTCAAGGTAGAAGCCGACAGCTCATACCTCTGCCTGTACGGCTAGTGTTAGTGGACCAACGGCAGGACTCGGGCCCTGCCGTTGGTCATCCTCACCGGCATCCCGTCGCTTCCTTTCTATTCTATATACTTCCCGCCTCTTTCTCGCCGCCGCCGGCTTCAAGCATCTCCGCATCCGTGTCCTGCCAATGTGTCCCGCCAAAATCTGCGCATTTTCGCCAGTCGACCGGCTAACTCCGAATTAATTGCTCGCTGTTGGTCCGCTCCACCCCTATCTGTACGCTAGTCAAAGGACAGCCATTTTATTCGGGTGAACCAGGAGGCTCGGCATGACCAAACGCGTTCTTTTTGTTCTCACGAACCATGCGGATTTAGGCGACACGGGAAGAAAAACCGGCTGGCACTGCTCGGAGGTCAGCCATCCCTATACGATTCTGACGGAAGCCGGCTACGAAGTGTCCTTTGCCAGCCCGGATGGTGGTCCCGTCCCCATGGATCCGGCAAGCGAAGATAACAGCGATCCGATCAACGCAAAGTTCATGCAAAACCCCATGATACAGGCCGCCTTGATGAACACCTTGTCCGCGGAGGAAATCCAGTCCGGAATTTTCCAGGCAATCTTCTTTGCGGGCGGACACGGCACCATGTGGGATTTCCCGTCAAGCCAGCACTTGGCAGCCGCGGCGGCACACATCTATAACACCGGCGGCCTCGTCGCTGGCGTCTGTCTCGGCCCGGCCGCCGTGCTGGACGTGCGCCTTGCCGACGGCAAACGATTAATCGCGGACAAAGAACTGACGTCGTTTTCGGATCGCGAGGAAAAAGACCTCGGGCTTGAGGAGACCGTTCCCTTTCTGCTGGAAACGGAGCTGGCAAAACACGGTGCACGCTTTGTTTGTGCGGAACCGGGACAAAAGAAGGTCGTGGTTAGCGAGCGGCTAGTTACCGGGCAGAATCCGGCTTCGGCGGACGGTCTGGGCGAGGAGATAAAAAAGCTACTGGAGAAACGCTGGCAAAAGAAAGCCGAGCCGGCCTGATCCCGCCGCAGCGGGATCATCAGCCGGTCGTCAGATCCGCATGCGTTGCACCAGGTCGATCAGACGCTCCGCCTGAAGCTGGATCTGTTGCCCAGCTTCGGCCACGGACGCCGCAGTGGCGGCCGTCAGGGCTGTATCCTCACGAATCGCCCGCAATCCATCGGAGATGGTTTCAGAGACCTGGCTCTGCTCTTCGGCAGCAGTGGCAATCATCAAATTCTTGTCCTTGATCTGCTCGACCACCTGATTGATGTCCCGCAGCACCAGCGCCGCGTCCTCTGCCCGCTCGACACATTGCTCAGCCATGGAGCGGCTCGATACCATGGTGGCGGTGACCTCTCCCGTCACCGCCCGGATGGAAGCCACCACCTGATTGATGGCGGCGCTGGCCTCATGAGCATGACGTGCCAGATTACGCACTTCATCGGCCACGACGGCAAACCCCCGTCCCACTTCACCGGCACGCGCCGCTTCAATGGCAGCGTTCAGGGCCAGCAGATTGGTCTGGTCGGAAATGGTTTGGATTTGACTCGTGGCGCTTTCAATCCGCTGACTGTTCTCGTTCAACTGCTCAATCAAGCGCGACGCGGCCAATATCTCATCGCTTAACTGAATGATGGCCGTCTGCGTGTAGCCGACACAGGCATCGCCCGCCAAGGCACGCTCGGCGGCATTCTCGGACACCTCGTGGGTGCCCGCCGCATTCTGCGCCACTTCCTGCGCCGCGTTCGCCATCTCATGCATGGCTGTGACCATCTGCTCGGTCTGGCTTTGCTGGCGATCCATCTGGGTATCCGTGTCCGCCGCCGCGCGCGTGAGCGCATGAACCTCTTTGTTCAGATGGGACGCGCTGTCCCGAATCGAGCGTACCGTATCCTGATAACCTTGCTGCATCTGGTTAAAGGCTTCCGCCATCTGCCCGATCTCGTCGCGGCAATCGATCGGTACCCGCAATGTCAGGTCGTTCTTATGCTGAACCTCCAGCATCACATGACGCAGACGGTTAATGTGGCGCTCGATGAAGCTGATCAACAGCTGTGACACCACAAGCAGAACCACCATCAGCAAAAACACGGCAAGGGCATACACCGGCGCCTGGGCCATGGCAGTTTGCAGTAAAGTCGGTGTCGCCACGCGTATCCCGACCACCAGGTCCTGCTCAGGCACAAAGGCCGCCACTACCCAGTATTCGGATTCAGTGATCTGCCATTGGGAAACACCTTGGCGCCTGAGCAAAATCCCGGCGCCGCGATGACCACGAACCAACTGCTGCAGCTCCCGACCCCATCCCTCGGTTTGTGCCGACGTCACGGAGCCCTCGGCAGGCAACGCAAACCAGTCGCCACGCATCAGGCTCAGGACCTGGGCGCGCGATAATTCTTCCTTCAGCACGGGAAGCCAGGCTTCCAGACGCGCTTGCGCCGACTGCGCCTCCCTCTCTTCGATTGTCTTGGCATGCACCCACACCGCACAGGCCACCAGCGCCAGGGCGATGCCAAATGACGCCGAGTTCACCAACCAGAATTTATAGCGAAGACGAAGATTAAGAAGCCACTGCATTAGAGATTCCGTTTTGACACTTCTAAAGACACAAAGCATAAACCAATCTGGGGGATTCTGCCGGCCAAACGGCGCGTCTTACAGCCCCTTTTTAGCGGACGCCGCAAAAGTAACGAAAGTCTTCCCCACCTTACAAGAATTTAGCCTGTGATGCCGCCGCCAGGCTCGCAGCGAAACGCCACATCAGGACACTTTATCAGGACACTGCATCAGGGCTCAGCCCCCTAACAGGACACCAGGCCAAAACACTATATATAGTGTTTTGGCTCCTTTGGTTCTGCCCCACAAGATGGGCCTATCACATTGATTCTGGTCAAGCCACCCCGCCAGAAGCTCTTTC
>CAYXVO010000269.1:0-4578 GCA_964467875.1 uncultured Pseudomonadales bacterium
GTTGATGCCCACCGGTGGTGGCAAGTCGCTCTGCTATCAGATCCCCGCATTGTTGCGCCCAGGCGTTGCCATTGTCATCTCGCCTTTGATCGCACTCATGCAGGACCAGGTCGATGCCCTGACCCAGCTCGGCGTTCGCGCCGGCTTTCTCAACTCCAGCCTGGAACCAGCGGCGGCGGCCCGGATGGAGCAGGCGTTGCAACGGGGCGCGCTCGACTTGCTGTACATCGCGCCGGAACGGCTGACCCAGCCACGCATGCTGGAGTTGCTGCACCAGGCGCCACTGGCGCTGTTCGCCATTGACGAAGCCCACTGTGTCTCGCAATGGGGGCACGACTTCCGGGCCGACTACCTGCAACTGAGCCTGCTGCGGGAACAGTTTCCCCAGGTACCGCGCATTGCGCTGACGGCAACCGCTGACGCCCGCACCCGCGAGGAGATGATCGAGCGCCTCGGTCTGGGTCAGGCCCGCCACTTTATCAGCGGCTTCGACCGACCCAACATTCAGTACCGGATCACCCAGAAGCAGAATCCCCGCCAACAGTTGCTGCGTTTTCTGCGGGAGGAGCATGCGGGAGACGCCGGCATCGTCTACTGCCTGTCCAGGAAGAAGGTTGAAACGGTGAGCGGCTGGCTCAATGCCGAAGGCATTCCAGCCGTTCCCTATCACGCGGGACTGCCAGCGAACGTACGCCAGAATCACCAGCAACGGTTCCTGCGCGAGGATGGCCTGGTCGTGGTGGCGACGATTGCCTTCGGCATGGGCATCGACAAGCCGGATGTGCGTTTTGTGGCCCATCTGGATCTACCCAAGAGCCTGGAGGCTTACTATCAGGAAACCGGTCGTGCCGGCCGTGATGGCCGACCGGCGACCGCCTGGATGAGTTATGGGCTGGAGGATGTGATCAAGCTGCGGCAGATGCTGGAAGGTTCTCCCGGTGACGAGCAGCACAAACGGGTCGAACGTCAGAAGCTCGATGCCATGCTGGGCATCTGCGAGATCACCAGTTGCCGGCGCCATGCACTGCTGCGTTATTTCGGTGACGAACCTGTGTTCGGCGGTCCGGAGCGGGCGCAATGCGGCAACTGCGATACCTGCCTGAATCCGGTCACAACCTGGGATGCCAGCACGGCGGTGCAGAAACTACTGTCCTGCATTTACCGCACGGGCCAGCGTTTCGGTGCCAATCACGTGCTGGACGTCCTGCTCGGCAAACAGACCGACAAGGTCAAGCAGTTCCAGCATGACCAGCTTTCCACGTTTGGCATTGGTCAGGATCTCGATGCAGCCCAATGGCGCTCGGTGGTACGGCAACTCGTGGCACGGGGATATATCCGGGTGGACCTGGATGGCTTCGGCTCACTGCAGTTGGCGGAGCCATGTCGCCCGATCCTGCGAGGCGAGCAATCGATTCAGCTGCGCCAGGACAGCAAAGAGGCGCGGGTTAAGAAATCCGCCTCCCAATCCTCTCAGAGCATCGCAGCCCATGAGGAGCCTCTGTGGGAGGCCTTGCGGGCCTGCCGCAAGCACCTGGCCGACGAGCAGGGGGTGCCGCCCTACGTGATCTTCCACGACAGCACGCTGATTGGAATCCTCCGCGAGCGCCCCAGCTCAGTGGCGGAACTGCTCCAGATCAGCGGCGTTGGCCAACGCAAGCAGGAACGATACGGCGAACCCTTTCTGGCGGTCGTGCGGGAGTATGCGGCGGCGCAACCGGTCGCCAATGGCTGATCCGGGATCGGGGCTCGCCCTGAAGCTCAACGGCCTTAGCGCTCATATGACTGGCCTTAAAGCTCATATGAGCCGCCTTAACCCTCATATGACCTGCATTAAAGCTTATATGAATAGCTCAACAGCAGCATCTCGGCACCGGGGTTCAGGTGCCCCAGCCCACCATTGGAGATATGACCATACTGCAGGCTCAGTCCGTGGCGGTCCCTGATCTGGTACCCCAGCTCCAGGCGCGACTGAAACTCCAGGTCCTTGCCCAGTGACTTGCCGTTACGGACGTTATAGCCACCGACGGCAAAGCTGGGGGTTAGCCACCAGCTTTGCGTCAACGCAAAGCGCCGCTGCAGCCCGCCATAAAGGTAGTTGTCTTCCTCGTAGGTAATCCAGCCACCCACAAGGGGCTGCACACCATACCAGTACTCATGGGCAAACGCATATTCCAGCTGCACCATGCCTTCCGTATGGTCTCCCAGCAGATCAAAGCTGCCAGCTGCCACGCTGAGGGTTGCCTCCGCAGCATAGGCCGGTTGCAGTCCCAACAACAGGGGTCCACCCGACACCAGCGCGGACACAGCCAAAACCATCGTTCGATTGGATCTGAAATGCATAGGCTCGGCACGAAAAGATCTCGGTACGTAAAGGTCTCGCTATGTAAAGACCTCACTGCGAACAGCCTGTCACTGCTGTCTGATTCTGGAGTGAAACCGCCGTACCGACCAGCGCCTAGGTAAGATCCGCAGCCGTTACCACATCAAATCGTCGGGAATCTTGAAATCCTTGTAAGGATCATCTGGATCCTCGGCTTCCGGGGTGACACGGTCGTTGAGCACGATTACGGCAGCTTCGTCTCGCTGCTGTACCTTCTGAGCCACGGCGGCCGGGACCAGTTCATACTGGCCGGCCAGTGTCACGATTGCCAACCGCCCCTGGCTGAGCTGGTCACGCAGACTCTCCGTCACATAAAGCCGTTTCACCTTGCCGCCGTCGACGAAGTTAAAGGCGATGTCACCTTCGCCACGGGAAACCCGGTTCATCTGAATCAGTTGCACCACCTGTGCCGCAATGGCCTTGCGCTCCGCCTTCTCCTTCTGTTGGCGATTCAGCTCCCGATCGCGCTCCGCCTTTTCCGCCGCGGCCTGCTGCGCGGCAAGTTTGACTTCGTCCGCCGACACCTCCTTGCTCTTACGCTGCATTTTCTGCTGCTTGCGTTCTTCGTTATTCACTTTCTTGAGCTTCTTTTCATCCACCAGCCCCTTTTTCAGGAGCTGATCACGAAGCGAGTTTGCCATATCGCGGTTTCCTTCATTTATTCGATGGAACCGGCACCATCCGCCGTAAACCACCCTCTGTACTCAAGGTTGCAGGCAGCCAACCCGGCCTGCCCACGCCACTCACTCTTCGGGCAGCCGCTCCAGCGCCGCAACGTAGGCTGCGCGATCAAACGGCTGGTCGTGTTTCAGCATCTCGCTGACCGCATCCTCGAGCGTCAGGGCAATCAACCGGATTGCCTCCTCTTCGCTGTAGCCCCGCTCCTGCAATCGCTGACAGGCGGCAGCCGCCTCCTGGGGATCGTCCTGGGCGATCTGGTTGCGCACCGCTTCCTGCAGCTGTGCCACCGCGCCGCTGTCTTCAAAGCTATTATCGTCCTGCATCTGGTCGCCCTTCTTCATATTCACATCTTCACTTGATCGCTTCATGTCCAGCCCCGGCCTGCTTACCACAACACAGCCAGCTCAAAGCACCCTGCCCCGCCATGCGGCCACTGGCGAAACAGGCCGTCAACAAATAGCCGCCCGTCGGCGCTTCCCAATCCAGCATTTCGCCCGCGCAAAACACACCAGGCAGTGCCTGCAGCATCAGATTTCGATCAAGCCCCGCGAATGCCACCCCGCCCGCGGAGCTGATGGCGCCAGCCAGGGGAAAAGGTGCAATCAGGCGTAACGGCAGTGCCTTGATCCGGTGAGCGAGACGCCCTGGCTCGGCAAAATCTTCCGCGGAGGCCAGTTCACGCAGCAAGCCGATTTTCACCGCATCAATGCCTGCCCTGCGACGCAGGTGTGCCGCCATGGAATCCTTGCCGCGCGGCCTGGAGAGCTCCTGCGTCAAGCGCTCAAGCGTACGCCCGGGGGCCAGATCAAGCTCGACGCTGACCTCCCCAGTCGCAGCCAGCGCATCCCGTAATCCAGCCGAGAGTGCGTAGATCAGGCTGCCTTCCACCCCGGCTTCTGTGATAACGAACTCGCCTTGCTGGCAATGGGTCTGGCCCCGGACATCGTCATAGCGCAGAGAAACCGGCTTGACGGGTGTACCGGCGAAGCGTTCGCGCAAATAAGTGCTCCAGCCCTGCGCTACCAACGGCGTTGCCACTTCAAAGCCGCAGTTTGCCGGCCGTAACGATTCAATTGTGACACCCCGCTCACAGAGCCAGGGCACCCAGGCGGCATCGGATCCCAAGCGTGGCCAGCTACCGCCGCCCAGCGCCAGAATGGCCGCCGCCGGCCGCACCCGCACTTCACCGGATGGCGCCAGGATACGTAGCGCGCCCTGCTCGTCCCAGCCCAGCCAGCGATGTCGCACATGCAAACGCACACCCGCCGCCCGCAGACGGCGCAACCAGGCGCGTAATAGGGGTGCGGCTTTCATCTCACGGGGAAACACGCGACCGGAGCTTCCGATGAAGGTTTCCACGCCCAGGCCATGCACCCACTGACGCAGCGCCTCTGCGCCAAACGCGTTCAGCAGCGGTGTCAGCGGCTTTTCACCCGCGCCATAGCGGCCAAGAAAGGCTTCTGTCGGTTCAGAGTGAGTGATGTTCATGCCGCCCACGCCCGCCTGCAGGAATTTGC
>CAYXVO010000270.1:0-4553 GCA_964467875.1 uncultured Pseudomonadales bacterium
CCCGAACGTCATGTTGATGGACGAACCCACCAACCACTTGGACATGGAATCTATCGAGTCATTGAACCTGGCGCTGGAGAATTATCCGGGCACCCTGTTCTTCGTCAGCCATGACCGGGAGTTCGTGTCGTCGCTGGCAACGCGGATTCTGGATCTGACGCCCAACGGAGTCGTGGACTTCAGTGGCACTTATGAGGATTACCTGCGCAGCCAGGGCGTGCACGCGGCATAAGGAAGAAACAGCTCCCCTTGCCAGGGGAGCTGTTTAGTTCCCTCCCCCTTGGCAGGGGGAGGAATTACACCTACCCCCAGGCGCGTTCCAGTACCGCCAGCGCATCCTCGTAATTGACCTGAGCCGGATTGTAGAGAATCGAGCCATCGTTGATGGACATGTCCGCCAGCTTGGGTAATTGGCTGTGCTCGACCTTGCCGGTTTCCTGCAGCGTGCGGGGCAGCTGGCAGCGTCTGTGCAGTTCGTCGCGCAGTTCGCGGATTTTCAGAATGGCGGCCGTTGCCCGCTGCGCCTTGGGCGTTTCGGCATAGGCTTCCGGACCCACCAGGGCCAGCAGGATATCTTCCAGCGGCTCCTTGATCTTATCCAGGTTGTATTCCAGCACGTAGGGCAAAAACAGACTCATGCACAGGCCATGGGGCAGGTGACAGAGCGCGCCCAAGGAATGACCCAGGGAATGCACCAGGCCCACCATGGAGTTGGAAAAGGCAATGCCGGCCATGGTGGAGGCTTCCGCCAGTTGCAGGCGCGCCATTTTGTCCTTGGGCTTGTCCATCACCTTCAGCAGGTTGTTGCTGATCTTGCGGATGGCCGCGAGCGCGTAGGCGTCGCTCATGGGGTTCTTGGACAGGCAGGTGAATGCCTCCACCGCATGAGTCATGGCATCCATGGCCGTGGCCGCGGTGATGTGCGGCGGCAGGGTCAGGGTCATGCGGGGATCAATGATGGCCGCGTTGGGGTACAGGAAGTTCGAGGTGAACGGCAGTTTGACGCCTTTCTGCTTGTCGCTGATCACGGCTACCACGGTCACTTCGGAGCCGGTGCCGGCGGTGGTGGGTACCACGAAGAACGGCTTCAACGGACGCTTGAGAATGCCGACTCCGGAGAACTTGTGCAGGTCGTTGCTGTCCTCGGACACCAGGATATTCACGCCCTTGCTGGTGTCGATGACGGAGCCGCCGCCGATCGCGATGATGGAGTCGCAACCCTTGGCGCGGTACAGCTCAGCCGCTTCCTGCACGATCTCAATGGAGGAGTCCGGCGGGACCGTGTCGAAGATCGCGCCCACTTTCATGTCGCTGCCTTCGAACGCGGCCAGCGCGGTGTCCACCAGACCCGCGGCACACACGCCCTTGTCGGTGATGATCAAGGGCTTGGAGGCGCCCAGATTGGCTAGCTCGAACGGTGTGTGTTCCAGGGCGGCATTGCCGGAAACCAGTTTGACTGGACAAAAGAACTCGTAATAGGACTTGGACATCGGATTCACCTTGCGAAATTAAGGGCGAGTCGGCGATAGATCCGGGCACCGCCGGTCACTTTGGCCAACAGGGACAGATTGCGGGGATATTGCTTGACGCCAAGCTGTGCCACCAGCTTGGGCAGAATCAGCACTTCCAAGCGATCCAGGCAGCGCACGGTGCGAATGGCGGCTGAAACATCGCCGTCCACCACAATGCGGTCATTGGCAAAGCTGCGCGCGGTGCCTTCCTGGAAACTCAGCACCAAAAAGGCGTGGGTCAGGTGCTTGAACTGGATGCTGAGATCCGGTTTGCGCGGTGGCGTGCCGCCGAGAAACTGGAAGCGGTTCTCCGGCGTCTTGTGCAGCACCATGCCCGGGCCGTTGATGATCTTCATTTCGAAGAGAAAGTCCGACGGGAACTGTGCGATCTCCGCACTGATGACGTCATCCTCTTGAGAGGCGGCGTCCATTGCGCGTCCAATCACCTCCAGCATGACGGTGACATAGAGGCGTTTGCCCAGGGTAATGATCTTGGATTGCATCGTCAGGTCTGCTCCTGCACGTTGACTGGCTACGAAATTCGGGTCGCTTACGCGAGCATGCCGTGTTTGGGCGCCGATAATTCGCGGGCGTACAGGTTAGCGGAACATGTCACGTTAGCGGGAAATTTCCCGGCCGCTCAAACACCGGCTCACTTTTAGAGTGAATACTCTATTCTGTCAACAATTATTGACTAAGATGTGGCGTCCGACCAGTAGATCGGGGCAAATAGCAAGCTAGATTAGAGATGGAAGAGAAGACCCGGAGCAGGTTGCGGGTGTATGGTTTATAGGAACCGGTGATCGGGGATTTCTGCGAATTGAGCGAGCCAGCAGGTAAATATAAAAAGCGGATAAGTAAAAGAAGCAGGTAAGTAATAGGAGCAGGTAAGAGAAGCATGTCCGAGACGTACGGCGACACATTCAAAATCAGGCTGCAGGAGCAATGGCAGCGGGCGCTGGACCGGACGATCCGGGTGGCGGTGACCGGTTTGAGCCAAAGCGGCAAGACCACCTTTATTACATCGCTCATCGATCAGTTGCTCAAATTGGAGCAGCAAAGCCTGCCCCTGCTGGAGGCCCAGGCCGATGGTCGGTTGCTGGCCTGCCAGCTCATGACGCTGCCGGAGCTGCAGGTGCCGAGCTTTCCCTATAAGGCGTTTCTCTCGCGGTTGCAGGCCTCGCCGCCTCAGTGGCCCGCCTCCACCGACCGCATGCGCGGCGTGCGGCTGGCACTGCGTTTTCGCACCCAGCGGCCGCTGCTTGGCGGCCAAAGCGAGCGCACCCTGTATCTGGACCTGATCGACTATCCCGGCGAGTGGCTGTTGGATCTGCCCCTCAAGAATCTCGATTTTCGCGCCTGGTCGGCACAGGTGCTGGAACAGGCCCGGCAGGCCGGACGCGCTGAACGGGCGCGGGACTGGCTGCGTTTTTGCGCGACCCTCGATGGCCAGGCCCCGGCAACGGATGACCTGCTACAACAGGGCGCGAACCTGTACCGGGACTATCTGCGGCGCTGCAAGCAGGAGCTCGGCCTGAGTGACCTGCAGCCAGGACGCTTTCTGATTCCCGGCGAGCTGGAAGGGTCGCCCTTGTTGTGGTTCTTTCCCTTGCTGCCGAGCGCTGCGCCGCCCGCCGCGCGCGGAACCTTGTACCGTGCCCTGGAAGAGCGCTTCGAGGCCTATAAAAAGCAGGTGGTGGCGGGATTCCACGCCGAGCTGTCGCGGCTCGATCGTCAGATTGTCCTGGTGGACGTGCTGGGCGCCCTGAACCAGGGATCGGAGCTCTTCAATGACGTGCGGCACTCGCTCGAACAGGTGCTGCACACCTTCAACTACGGGAAATCCGGCCTTTATCACCGGTTGTTCAACAGCAAGATCGACCGCCTGCTGTTTGCCGCCACCAAGGCCGATCATGTGACCGACAACCAGCACCACAATTTGCGCCTGTTGCTGGATGCCATGGTGGAGGAGGCGCGCCGCAAAATCCGCTTTCAGGGCGTGACCCTGGCGACCCAGGCACTGTCGTCGATTCGCTGTACCAGCACCTTTGAAACCCGCCATGAGGGCATGATGTTGTCCTGTCTCAAGGGCTTGCCACGGGGCGAGGAAAAAATCGTCGGACGGTTCCCCGGCGAGGTACCGGCCAGCCCGCCGGCCCCCGGACACTGGCCGGCGGACGGCTTTCATTTCATCGATTACCAGGTGCCGCCGGCGCTGACGGGGCTTGGTCTACAGCCCTTGCCCCATATCGGCCTCGACCGGGCCCTGAATTTCCTGGTGGGAGATAAGCTGGCATGAGCGATCAACTGCCCAAACAGCCCTTCAATTTTGAGTTACCGGAGTCATCGACGCCACCCGATGCGGTGCCGCGCCAGCCGTTCCAGTTCCCGCTGGAGGAAGGGCTGAACTATGACGAGCTGCGTAGTCCAGCGGGTCCCCCGGTCGACGCCATCGAGACCACGCAGGCGCCGCCCCGGACCGCATTGCGGTGGCTGCTGGGTCTCGGCCTGCTGCTGCTGATTCTGCTGATCGGGCTCGACGCCTATCTGTTGCTCGTCGCCCAGTTCGAGCGCAGCCTGCTCTGGGGTGGTCTGCTCAGTGTCGTGATGGCGGCTGTGGTGGTGGCACTGCTGGTGGTGGTGGGGCGTGAGTGGCGCGCCTATCACCGGCTACAGCAGGTCGCGCGGCTGCGCGCACATGCCGTGCGGGCACGGACCGAGGGTGCCGCGGATCAGGCCCTTGGACTGGTGGGGGATTTCGCGCGCCTGTACCATGGCCGGCCCCGGATTCGACAGCGAATCGAGCAGTTCCAGAAGGGGCAGGCCGCTGATCACAGTGCGGACGAAACCCTCGACCGCTTTACCCGCCAAGTCATCAAGCCGATGGATGCCCAGGCTTATGGCCTGATCAACCGCTATGCGGTGGACACCGCCATTGTGACCGCCATCAGCCCCTTTGCCGCGCTCGATGCCCTATTGTCCTTGTGGCGCAATACCCGCATGGTGCGAGCCATTGCCGAGCACTATGGCTTGCGGCCGGGG
>CAYXVO010000271.1:0-4521 GCA_964467875.1 uncultured Pseudomonadales bacterium
GCCCAGGGCTTCAGCGCACCCCTGCATATCTATTGGGGCACGCGCACCCTCAATGAAATGTACATGCGAGATTTACCGGAGCACTGGCAACAGCAATATCCCAATGTCTTCTTCGTTCCCATTGCGGCGGACAATGCCGACAGCGATTGGCAGGGGCATCACGAAGAGTTGTGCAACGTCGTCGGTAGCCGTCATGGGGATCTCAGCAACAGTCAGGTGTACGTCAGCGGCTCGCCGACCATGGTATACACGCTGTATGACTGTCTGCTCGAAAAAGGGCTGAGTCCGGACCATTTTTACTCCGATGTGCTGGAGTATGCGCCGCGCAACTAGCGCGGCATCGGCAGATTCGGCAGACCACTCTCTTCCAGTAGCCCCTGAATAAAATACTCGGTGCTGCGCTCGTGATACCCCATGTGGGCCATCAACCGGCACAGTTCGGCGTAGGTTTCGCGGGTTCTGCGCAGCTTGAGGCTGGCCTCGAAATAATCCCGGGCCTTGCCCCAGAGTTCGTTGCGCAAACTCAAGCGCCCCAGGGTCAGCAGCAACACCGGGTTTTCCTCGTGATTCTTGAGCCAACCCTCGGCCGTCTGCAATTGCTCCGACAGGTTTTGGCCCTGGACCCGGCCATACAGATTGGCCAGCAAATCACTCCAGTGATTACGCAGCACCTTGCGCAGCACCGTCTCCGCCAAAGGCTCATGCCCCAGGCGCGCCAGATGCTCGGCATAGGCGCCGATGACCGTGTCGTCTTCACGCATGGAGCGCGGCAGCCGGTCCCAGACACGGTTCAGGCTCTCCACGTCGACCTCCCCACCCTTGCCTTGCTTGTAGCACTCGTCCGCCGCCTGTTGCAGCAGATGCAGCCAGGTCAGCCGTTCCAGGTTCTTCAGCTCGTCGGGCTTCAGGGTCTGCAGCTTTTTCAGCTCCGGCAATAGCTGGGCAAGCTGGGGCCAGTCCTGCAGACGCAGATACACCTGGTGCAGCAGTTTCAGCACGAAGGGATGGTGCGGCGCCCGCTTGTGCAGATGCACCAATGTGGCCAACGCAGGCTCCAGTTCATTGCGTGCCAGCTGCAGCTGGGCCTGGGTGATCCCCACCGCCAGCTCAGAACCGGGCGTGCTTTCATAAGCCTTCTTCAGCAGCCGGTCACTCTCCTTCTCATTGCCCTGCTCGGAGGCCGCCTGGGCCGCCGCCAGATAGTTGATCAGCTTGAGGTCGGAGTTGGGCGCGGCCGAGGTCAGATAGCGCTGGGCCTTGCCCCAGTTGCCTTCGGCGTATTGCAGCAGACCGCGGGTGGTCTTGTGCTGGGCACGCATATGGCTGTAACGGGAGACCCAGGGGTTGTGGCCGGTCAGGCTGGTGACGATAAACGCCAGCAAGCGAACCGCCAGCCAAAATAAAGCCAGCAGCAACATGACCACCACCAGTGCCACCCAAACACTGGTTTCCACCAGATAGTTGCCATAGGAGACCCGCACATAACCCGGGTCCATCTTCATGGCCGCCCCGACCAAAGCGCCACACACCAGCACCAGCAGGGCGATAAGGAGAGCCTTCTTCATTCGGCGCCCCCATCCTGCTTGCTGGGCGTCGGTTGCGAAGCGGTATCGGCGGTGTTCGACGGCGCGGAGACCGCTCCGGATTGATACAGCGAGTCCACCAGCGTTTTCAGTTGGCGCAGTGACGCGGAAATATCCGGCAGTTCCGGGTCCACCTTGATCTCTTGTAACTTGGCCAGGTTGTCGAGAAAACGCTGGGCGCGGGCATTGTCACCAGGCTCCGACGTTGCGAAAAAGCGCCGGACCCAGTCTTCGGCTTTGCGCAGGCTACTGTCGTAGAGTTCCTGGTTCTTCTCCAGCAGAGCCAGCTGTGCCTGCTCCAGCATCAACCGCAGGTTCTGCTGCAGGAAGAAGATGTCCTTGGGCGGCAGCAGCGGCTCCACTGGCTCATTGGTGCGCCGCACCACCACCAGTTGCTTCACTTCTCCCCAGAGTTCCGCCAGCGCACCGCGCCAGCCGGAGGTGGCGGCCTGCTCCCGCACCTCGTCCAGTTCGACCGTCGGCACCTCCTGCTCCATGCGTTGTTGTAGCTGGGCAATGCCACCAGCCAGCGCATCCAATTGCAGGAAGATGCCGGTGCGATCCAGCTCGGCCACGTTCTGCAGGGCCACGATTTCCTGGGCAAGCTGGCGGCGCACCGGATACATCGCCGTTTCATCGGTTTCTCTCAGCACCTGATCGGCGCCTTGCAGGATCGCCAGGGCGCCTTGTGGGTCGCGCTCCATCATCAGGCGCTGATTCGCCAGGCGCAGCAGGTATTCCGCCTCCGCCAGCAGCCAATCGGTACGGGTTTTGGCGCCCATGGCCAGCAGTTGCTGGGCAGACTTGGCCAGCTGTGCTTCCAGCCGCTCCACTTCAGCGGTCGCTTGCTGCGCATGCCGATCCAGCGCATTCAGACGCTCCTGATAGCGCGCCTCCAAATCATTAACCCGTGACTGCTGTTGCTGCACAGCCGCCCGCACGTCCTCAACCGCGGCCTGGCGCTGTTGCAACTGCTGCCACCCCAGCCAGGCTAGCGCCGCCATGCCCGCAATGATGACAAGACTCAGTAACCACAGGGGCCACAGGCGCGGTGAGCGCGCACGTTTGGATTTCGCCGACAACGATGGAGTGGGCGCCGGAGACGAAACCGGAGCTGGTTGCGGAGGTATTTGCGCTGGGGTTTCCTGAGTCACTCGCGATCCTGCCAGTTAGTCATCACTTATTTTATAGTGCTGTTTTAGCACAGCTTTTAATGAGAGCGCCTGCTTTATTGCTCTATTTAACAGTTACTTTCGTTTTTTCTGTTGATGCGTTTTCCGTTGATGCTTTTTTACGACTGATGAGACGCGCCAAGCGCCTGAACGACACTGCCATCATCCAGCCCTGTCATCAGATGCACGCGCGTCAAGCCATAGCCCTGTGCCTTTTCCACCGCCCGCGCACTGGGCAGCCACAGCTCCGTGCGCGCCAGGGCCTCGCGCAAGACCGGCCCCGCAGCCTGAACAAACTGCCACAGAAAATCGAAGGTTTCGCCGCTGAACAGCAGCGCCACCTGGGGCTGAAATTCATCAAACAGCGCCTGCACCTGGGTCGCTTCAAGATCCGGCGCCGAACGCCGGTACACCTCGGCATAATCGACCCGCGCCCCATGCGCCCTCAGAGTTTCGGACAGCAACTCACGACCGCCCTGCCCGCGCAGAATCAGCACCCGCTGGCCCGCGACATCCTGTAATCGTGGCAGGCGCAGCAAGGCCTCGCTGTCATGACCATCGTCCGGCACATGCGCCCTGATCCCGGCTTGCGCCAACTGGGCTGCGGTGCCCTTGCCCACCGCCAGCCAATCGATACCCTCCGGTAACTGAGGCCAATACTGGTCGATCAGTGCGAGACCGATGCGGGCGGCATTGGGACTGACCACGACAATGGCCTGGTATAAATCCAGGTTCATCAGGCATTGGCGCAGGGCCGGCGTTTCCGCCACCGGCTCAATCGCCAGCAGGGGCAGGCTGCGCACCTCGGCGCCTTTGGCCGTAAGCGCCGCCTGTAAGTTGTCATTATGGGGATGCGGCCGGGTCAAGAGTACCCGCAGCCCCCGCAGATCGGGATTTGCCATGACCAAGCTCCAGCGGCGCCCGGCTAACGCTGCTCGCCATAGACTTCGGCCAGGATGCGATCCGCGCCCCGCGCCAGCAGATCTTCCGCCAACTGCACGCCCAGCGTTTCCGCATCCTGGCGCGAACCCGAGACTTCGCCGCGCACGATGGTCTGGCCATCGATGGCACCGACCAGTCCGCGCAGGTGCAGCTGATCGCCGTTCAACGTGGCATAGCCGCCAATCGGCACCTGGCAGCCACCTTGGAGGCGCTTGTTCATGGCCCGCTCGGCACGCACGCAGACTTCGCTGTCCGCATGGGACAACGGCGCCAGCAGCGCCAGCAACTCGGCGTTGTCCAGTTTGCACTCGATGCCCAATGCGCCTTGGCCCACGGCGGGCAGGCTCGTCTCGGGGGTCATTTCACAGCGGATACGGTCCTGGAAACCAAGACGCTTGAGGCCGGAGGTCGCGAGAATGATGGCGTCGTACTGGCCGGCATCGAGCTTGGCCAGGCGGGTGTTGACGTTGCCGCGCAGGGTTTCGATCTTGAGATCGGGCCGGCGCGCCGCCAGCTGGCTTTGGCGGCGCATGCTGGCGGTGCCGACGACCGCGCCCTGGGGCAAGGCGTCGAGGCTTTCATAGTGGTTGCTGACAAAGGCATCGGTGGGTGCCTCGCGCTCACAGATCACCGCCAGGCCCAGGCCCTCGGGAAAATCCATGGGCACGTCTTTCATGGAGTGCACGGCGATATCGGCACGACCATCCAGCAACGCCTGCTCCAATTCCTTCACGAACAGGCCCTTGCCGCCGATCTTGGCCAGCGGCACGTCCAGAATCTTGTCGCCCTGGGTGGTCATGCCCAGCAGCTCGACCCGCAGGCCA
>CAYXVO010000272.1:0-4519 GCA_964467875.1 uncultured Pseudomonadales bacterium
GCCGACAGGTTGACGGCCACGGTCACTCGCTCGCCCTGCTGTTGCCATTGCCGGATCTGCCCGAGCACCTGCTCCAGCACCCAAGTGGTGAGCGCGCGGATGTTGCCGGAGCGTTCCGCCAGGCCAATGAACTCGTCCGGCGGCACGAAGCCCAGGCTCGGATGCTGCCAGCGGATCAAAGCCTCGAACTGCCCCTTCATCTGGGAGGACGCACCCACGGCATCGACCTTGGGTTGATAGGTCATGTAGAACTGCCCCTGCTCAATCGCGTCCTGCAGGTTCTGAATAATAGTGAGTTGGCGCAGGTGGGTCTCGTCCAGCCCCATCTGGTACGGGAATATGTGGCTCGACTCCAGCTTGGCCTGATTCAGCGCGATATCCGAGCGTCGCAACAGCTCCTCCAGCCGCGCGCCATGCTGCGGATATACCACCACGCCCAGCGACACGCTCAGCGCCACCGGCGAATGCTCCAGTTGCAAGGGCTCGGACAACAGGCGCCGGATTTCCTCGCAGGCGCTTTTCAGACCACTCAGGGAGTTGCACATGATCAGCAGGAATTCGTCACCGCCAATCCGCGCCACCCAATCCGGTTCCGGTTGATACGCCAGCAAGCGCTGGCCGGTCTGCACCAGGGCCTGGTCGCCAATGGCGTAGCCAAAGGTGTCGTTGATCTGTTTGAAATCGTTGATCGATAGCCGCACCAGGGCAAAGGGCTCGCCGGCGCTCACCAGTTGCTGGACCGTGCGTTCGGCCCAGGCGCGATTCGGCAGGCCTGTCAGAACATCATGACGGGACTGATACAGCAGATCCTCTTCCCGCTTCGCAATATCCCGATGCATGCGCACCAGGGTACGGGCCAGCACGCCGATCTCGCCCCTCTCGCGCAGGTCCAGTGCCGGTGCCTGCTCGCCCTGGCCAATCCGGCGGGCAGCCTCGGTCAGCACCTGGATCGGACGCCCGATAGCGCTCGCGGTAAAGAAGGCGAGAAAAATACTCACAACCAGTGCCGTACCGAAGATCATCAGCAACTGCCACCGCAAGCGATGATAAGGCGCCAGCACCTCGTCCTCACTGATTCGCAGCAACGCGGTGATCTGGTAGTCGGAGCTTTGGGCGAGAACCTGGCTCAGGCTGAGAAACTGTTCGTCCGGGGTCAAGTTGAGTGACGCCGCAATCAGACCGGATAGCCCCTGGCCCTGTACCGCCGACGGTCCAGCCGCTCCGCTTGCGCCAGCTAGTCCGGGACCGGTCACCACCGACAGTTGCAGGCTGGTCAGCGCTTTCAGCTCCCGCGCCACCGTATCCTCCAGACGATAGCCCATGCCGACCCAGCCCCGCGCACCGCGTCTGCTGGCAATCGGCTCAAGCACAAACTGATAGGCTGTATCGGCGAGAACCAGCAGTGCGTTAGCCTGACCTTCCTGCTGGGCTTGGGCCCACAACCTGAAAAGTGGAGGCGTTATGTGTGCTGCGAGAGGTGATGGCGACATGACCATCAGACGTCCATGCGCATCCGCCACCAGCACCAGTTTCGCACCAATCTCCGCGCCCCTCTCCGTGCCATGGGGCGCGACAATCTGTTCCAGTGTCGTCAGATCGCCCTCGACAAAGGCCTCTCTGAACTCGGCGTCACCCGCCAGTATCCGGGCCTCGCTGGCCAGCTGAATTCCGCGGGCACTGAGGATCTGGTCAAGCACGCGGGCACCAAAGCGCAAGGTTTCTCCGGCCCGTTGGGTCACCTCGGTATGGGTTGTTTTCAGCACGGCCAGGACGGTCGCCATTTGCGAAATGACAACGAGGACAATCATCGCAATTAGTAGCTTGGCGCGAAAACTAACAATTATTTGTTTCATGGTGCGTTTCGCTAAAACCCCTAAGGCCTGCGGCCTGGTGAACAAACCAATTTGTTCCTTCAACCATAGCAGTGAAATGCGAAGCCTTCCGCGCAGACCACACCAATAGGTGCGGGCGGCGCCCTGGGACATGATGCTGGACGTTGGAATTTCCGCCGGGACTCTAGAATTTCAGGCCGGTCGCTAGAATTCGGGCCGGACTCTAGAATTCGGGCCGGACTCTAGAATCCTGGATCGGACTCTAGAATATAAAAGCTAAGCAGAAGAGCTCACTCGCCGCAGGATTCGGCGTGGCGCGTGGAGGCGTTCGCCTGGGGTGTCTGTGGTGCGGGAACCCACTGTCGAAAAGAGGAAGGATACTATGTTTGAACAACGCTCAGCCGTTCGAGAAGGACTGGAGCACTGGATGGAACGAGCAGCCTCGCCGCTGGTGACGCTTGGCAACAACCTGCGGGAGTCCAGCCTGCTGCGGGCCAACAGCCTGTGCTTTCATGCCCGGGTCAGACCCGCCAAGCAGCTCCGCCTGGAACTCCAGCCCCTGGCCCAGCGCCTGACAGGCGATGCCCTGGTGCGCCTTGCCACGGGGTTGTGGCAGGAAGAACATCGCCTGCTGCCGGACCTGCTCAGCTGCTCCATTCGCTTCAAGGCCTGGCCGCCCATGGAAAAGCCGACGCCGGACGCGCAGGACCTGATGCTGGTCAGCGCCCGCAATGCCTGGACCTTGCCGCTCGACAGTGTCAAGACCGACCAAAGCGACTTTTTGCTGAATCACTACTATGCCGTCGTACCGTTTCGGGTCGAAGGCCATTCCGACGTGCAATTGCGCATCACGCCCGACTCTTCGTCGCTGCCCGGCATTGACCGCAACGACCGCATCCGCAAGGCGGTCGAACATGGTGGCGTCAAACTGCGTCTGGAAATCTGCGATAAACAACTGGCGAAGGAATGGCAGCCCCTGGTCGAAATTCTGCTCAACCAGGAAGTGGAGATCGAGCCCTCGCAGTTGCAGTTCTGGCCGTTTCGCAATGGTCAGGGCATCACGCCCCAGGGCATGATCGAGTACCTGCGCCCGGTTCCCGATATGCTGGATCGTCTCAACCGCTCGGCGCAAGACGTCACGGAGCGCGCGGCCGCCACGGTCGATAACGCGGCGGATGCAACGCTAAGCGCTACCCAGGGCGCCAGCGACAGCCTGCGCACAACGGTCAGTGAGACCCGCGATGCCGCCCGTCGCACCCGGCACGATGCCAGCCATGCCGTTCAGTCGGCGACCCATGACGCCCGCCTCGCCACCGCCAGCACCATTACCCGGGTCGGCCAGGCAATCAGCTCCCTCGGCAACCGCACGTACCATACGGTCTCGGGTATCGCCAACGCAGCAGTCAGCCGGCTCAACCAGGCTATGCGTGGCGCCCGCACCACCACGGAGCATGCCGCGCAACAAGCCGGCAACGCCACCCGCCAGGCGAGCCAACAGGCACGGCAAGCAGCACAGGAGGCCCAAGCCGCCGCACGCGATGTCGGCGAGCGCGCCGGCAAAGCCACTGACCGGATGGTACGGGAAGCTCGTGACGCCGCCAATGACGTGGGTAACCGGGTCAACGAAAGTGCGGGAAAGATAGCTGCGGAAACGCGTAACGCCGCGCGGGATGCCGCCGACCGTATCGACCAGGCGGAAGAGCGCGTGAGCACACCGACCAAAAAGAAGCGTATCCGCCGGGCTCGTACCAGCAAGGCGAAGGCTTGATCCCAATCCCTCTCCCGTCAAGGGAGAGGGATTACAGATAACTCACCCAGCCCGAACCGGAGACGCCTGTTCCAACGGCTTGCGGCTGAAAAAATCCATGTGAGTCTCCAGCTCCCGCACCGTGCCTTCCTCGCCTTCCGCCACCGCCGCCAGCCAGCAGCGCACCAGGGTCGTCGCCATGCCGGCCTCGGGTGCATTGTGTTGGTAGAAGACCTTTTCGGCGGCCTCCAGACGCAGCAGAAAATCACACTGCTCTGCCAGTGGCACGGCGGCAAACGCCCTGGTGGTAGGATAAATCGACCGGAAGAACGCCGTACTCATATTCAGCCCCACACCCACTGCACACTGCGCAGGCGCCTCACTCTGGTAGAGCACCGGCATTAGCTCCTGGAACTCCCGCCTGAGCTCGTCGTAGTTCGCAATCCGCCGTCGGGGTTTGGACCGCTCGGCTTGTTGCCTTGCTCGTCGGCGGGTTAACCAGACGTAGCCAGCCAACCCACTCAACGCGCACACAACAACTACAACGATCACCGTTAACAGGACGTCCATATCACCTCCCCCGTCAGCTTCAGGAGCCCCGGTCGATACTGCACGGCACCCCGGCGAATCCCGCCTTCACTGAACTGCTGATATGTCTAAGGATACTCATCCCGGCGGCGTGGCGACGAACTCAGCGGTGAGCAGCGGACGCGACCAGACAGAACCAGCCTTTTTCCCTTAACCCCCGCCGCCGAGGGGGGTACACTAGGACCTTTTCCATCGAGCGACCAGGAGACAGACCATGATTAAATCCCGCGCAGCCGTTGCCTGGGGCCCGAAACGCCCTCTGGAAATCGAGGAAATCGAAGTACAGGGTCCAAAGGCGGGGGAGGTCTTGCTGCGGGTGGTGGCAACGGGCGTGTGCCACACCGACGCCTAC
>CAYXVO010000273.1:0-4513 GCA_964467875.1 uncultured Pseudomonadales bacterium
CTCCAGCTCCAGCTCCAGCTCCAGCTCCAGCTCCAGCTCTAGCTCCAGCTCCAGCTCCAGCTCCAGCTCCAGCTCTAGGCGCCAGCAATCAAAGGCGGCAGCGGACACTCCAGTACTTCGGCAATGCCACGCAGCAATTCATATTCGGCGGGCCGGATTTCGCCATCCTGCAACACCACATCGGCACAGGCCTGCAGCAGCGGCGCCTTGAGCAGCGGCGTTAACCGCGCCAGGCGGCCCAGTGCCCGATTCAGATCGCTCAGGCTACAGCGAGCGGGTAAGGCCTGGGGCTCGTGGGTGAAGTTGCGCATGGCCTGGCCGTAGCTCCGCTCGGCGTCCGCCCGGTTGTCGCTGCCGCATTGGGCCAGCAGCGCCATCACACGCTGGATGTCGGCCAGCACCGGCGCGAACGAGTGCACCAGTGCGCGTTTGGCCTGCCCCGCGCCCACTGCCAGCTGCCGGCGCAGGAGCGTGGCCACCAGAAATTCGAACAGCGTGTAGCGCTGATCCAGGCGGATCAGATCCTCCACCAGCGCCAGCACCTTCGTCCGCTCGTCCGGCCCGAACTGCTTGAGACTCGCCAGGCTGATCTCCACCAGCGGCAGGCGCGAGGCCAGTCCCTGCTGTGCCACCAAGGCCACGGCCGAATCGATCTCCGCCAGCATCAGATTCAGTTCCGGCGCCCGCTGGCGCAGCAGATCGAGCGAGCGGGCTTGTTCACCCTCTCGCAGATCCGTCATCAGTACCGCGGCCACCACCAGGGTCGCGCCGGTGGGCGAATGGGTCAGCGCGTGCAAGGCCGCCGGCCAGCGTTGATGCAGGCGCACCGCATACTCATAGTGGGCCGGTTGCACGCCGCCCACCTGTTCCACCAGCGTGCTGGCGGCAGTCTGCGTCGATTTCCCACCCGTCGTCGCACTCAACGGCGCCGCCGCCATCACCAAGGGACTGGCCGTGGCCAGGGTGTCGGTCTCACTCGCAGCCGTCGGCTGTGCCTGGCGGCGTTCCTGGTTACGGCGCGAACGGGCCTTCGGCATAAACGTGGGATCAATGGAGCGGATACGATCCGCCAGGGGCGGATGGGAGGCAAACAGGGCCTGAAAATTCAGCTTGGTGGCTTCGCCAAAGCACATGTGATTCAGGTCTTCGGCGTGCAGGGTCGCGGTGAGATAGGAGCCACTCGTCAGTTCCTGGATGCGGTAGAGCGCGCTGGCCAGTCCCTGGGGATTGCGGGTGAACTGCACCGCCGAGGCATCCGCCAGGTATTCCCGCTGGCGCGACACCGAGGCCTTGATCAGCCGGCCGAAGAACAGTCCGATATAGCCCACCAGCATCAGGCCCAGTCCGCCCAGTGCCAACGCCGGCGCGCCACTGTTCTTACGGGAACGGCTGGCACTGCCGCGGGTCGAGCGCAGCAGAAAGCGGCCCACCTGGCCAATGGCCAGAATGCCGGCCAGGACCGCGATCAGATGGACATTGAGCCGCATATCGCCGTTGAGGATGTGGCTGAACTCATGGCCCACCACGCCCTGCAGCTCTTCCCGGTCCAGCTGTTCCAGCGCGCCCCGGGTCACCGCCAGGATCGCCTGGTTGGGCTGGTAACCGGCAACAAAGGCGTTGATGGCCGATTCCTGCTCCATGACATAAAGCCGGGGCATGACCACACCGGCGGCGATGGCCATTTCCTCCACCACGTTGATGAACTGGCGCACTCGGGGATCGTTGGTTTGCAGATTGATCGGCGTGGCACCCACCATGCGCGCTACCGCATCGCCACCGGAGCGCAGGCGCAGGAAACGGCCCAGGCTGCCAACCAGGATCACCGCCAGCGTGATCAGGCTGGCCGGCCAGAACGTCTGGCTTCCCAGCCACTGCTGCAGGGATTGGGGCGGGGCGGTAACCCCGTCCAGGGCCAGCCAGACGATCAGGTTGACCGCCAGCACGATGAGCACCACCGCCACCACGAAATAGAGCAGCAGCAGGGCGCTCTTGCGGCGCGTCTGATCCTGACGTTCAAAGAAGTTCATAAGGCCGCAACCGCCAGCTTAGCCGTGGCTCAGGAGAAGCTGACCTTCACCGGCTGTTTCGCCGCTTCATTCTCAATCTCCAGGTACTCGGTGGGCTTAAAGCCAAAGAAGCCGGCAATGAAGTTGCTGGGGAACTGCTCGCGCAGCGTATGGTACTGCATCACCGCGTCGTTATAGGCCTGCCGCGCAAAGCCCACCTTGTTCTCGGTGCTGGTCAGCTCTTCCATCAGTTGCTGGATAGTGGTGTTGGCCTTGAGGTCCGGGTAGTTTTCGGCAACGGCCTGGAAGTTTGCCAATGCCCGATTCAGCACACCCTCCGCCGTCCCCAGCCCCTTGATCGCCCGACCGTCCTCGGGATGGGCCGAGGCCGCCTTGGTGGCACTGACCGCCTGGGTGCGGGCCGCCATCACCTGCTCCAGGGTCTCCCGCTCATGTTTCATATAGGCCTTGGCCGACTCCACCAGATTGGGAATCAGCTCATGGCGACGCTGCAGCTGCACATCGATCTGGGCAAAGCCGTTCTTGAAGCGGTTACGCAGCGCGACCAGCTTGTTGTAGACGGAGACCAGGTAGAACAGTACCAGGACAACAACGACCAGAGAGACGATGCTGGTAACGGACATAGAGGCTTCCTTTGAAGACTGACGCTAGACAATAAACGAACGCGGGGCCGCATCATGCGGCAAGGCATCCTGCTGATGTGGATAGTTTAGCCTCTGATACCGAATGCGTCAGGGCGTCGCGCAGACCCGGTTACGGCCGGCGTGCTTGGCCTGGTAGAGCGCCCGGTCGGACGCCTCCAGCAACAGATCCGGCCGTGGGTCGGTCGGCGGCTGATAAGTGGCGATGCCGAAGCTGGCCGTCAAACTCACGGCATCCTCGCCGACCACCACCGGCGTGCCGTGAATCAGCTCGCGAATGCGCTCCGCCACCAGCCAGGCTCCCTCCAGTGAGGTGCTGGGCAGGATAATGGCCAGCTCTTCGCCACCGTAGCGGCACAGCACGTCCTGGGGGCGCTGCAATTGGCTTTGGGCAATGCGGACCACGGCGCGGATACATTCATCGCCGATCAGGTGCCCATACCGATCATTGATCTTCTTGAAGTGATCGATGTCGATCATGATCAGGCTCACCGGATGCAAATGGCGTTGTGCCTGGGACAGCTCCCGGTTGAGGGTATCGTCGAAATAGCGCCGGTTCATCGCGCCGGTCAGACCATCGGTGGTGCTGAGCTTTTTCAGCTCCTGGTTCAACTGTTCAACGGTCTTCAGTGCCTGCTCCAGGTTTTCGGTGCGCTCCTGGACCTTCATCTCCAATTGCACACGGTGTTCACGCTCGGCCTGCAACAGACGCTCGTTGGCCTGCTTGGCGGCCGACGCCGCGGCCACCAGACTCCGGTCGGTCTCGCGCAAGCGCAGGGCCAGGGCAAAGGACAGAATGAGGCATTCAACGGCGGAGCCGATTTGGGCCGCGTTTTCGGTGAACCAGTTGCGAGGCAGGTAGCCCATCTTGTTCAGCGCCAGCGTGAAGACCCCAAACAAAAACGCCGACCAGGCCACGGAGAAATAGGCGGCCGGTCGACTCTGCACCTTCCACCAGGAATAGCCACTGAAAACCAGCGCCGACAGACTGCCGGCCGCGCCCAGCACGGCGCCCGCTCGCACCATGTACTCCCTGGGCAGGACCAGGCTCATCACGGCCACCGCAAGCCCCGCCCAAAAATAGAACATGCCGTAATGATAGAGCCAGGGATGCAGCTCCCGCAGACGCAGGAAGCGCGTGGTGAACCAGGCCGTACTGGCAACCGCCAGCGGAATGAACACGCCAATGCTGGCCTGGGTCCACCAGGTAGATTCGGGCCACAGATACTGATACCCGAAGCCCGCCAGCGTCAGCTGAATCAGGGCGAAATCGGAGACAAAACAGGCATACGCCAGGTAGGTCGCGTCACGGTAGGCGGCCAGCAGGAAGAGGGCGTAGAGCACCACCACCAGAAGGATGCCGTAATAGAGGCCGTTGGCCAGCAGCTCAAGCTGTTCGCTCTCGGTAAATGCCTTGACCGAGAGCAAGCTCAAAGGCAGCTGGGCCGAGCCTTGGGTTTCCATGCGGAAATAGAGGGTGGCGACGGCCTGGCTATCCAGCTCCAACGGAAACAGGAAGTTGCGGTGTTCGATGGCGCGCTGCGCGAACGGCAGCTTGTCGCCGGCTTTGATGTGTTGGACCGGAACGCCGTCACGGAGCTCGTAATAGTCCACCTGATCAAGCACCGGATAATCCACCTCAAGCAGGAAATCCCGCCGCTCGGCGTGAGGGTTGTAGAGGGTGACACGCGCCCAGTAGGCATTCCTGGAAAAGCCAAAGGAAGGCACATCCTGCTGGCTGCGCACCCAGCGCTCCGCCGGTGCCCGTGTCACGTCGTCCAGCGTCAGGGCTCGTGACGGGTCGGTCAGAATTTCCAGGTATTGTCCGAGCCGAACCGCGTCGCC
>CAYXVO010000274.1:0-3612 GCA_964467875.1 uncultured Pseudomonadales bacterium
TGATGGCGCCCATGATGGAGGAAATCCCCATCATATGAATCGCGAAAATAAGAAATGTCACGCTGGGCGGCGCATAGGTGGTGGAAAGCGGTGCGTAGGAGGTCCAGCCGAAGTTGGGGCCGCCGCCTTCCATAAACAAAGTCGAGATCAGCATCAGGAGGGCAAAGGGTAGGATCCAGAAGCTCCAGTTGTTCATCCGCGGCAGCGCCATGTCGGGGGCGCCGACCATCATCGGAATCATCCAGTTGGCCAGTCCCACGAAGGCCGGCATGATCGCGCCGAAGATCATGATGAGGCCATGCATGGTGGTCATCTGGTTGAAGAAGTTAGGTTCGACGATCTGCAGACCGGGCTGGAACAGCTCGGCGCGGATCACCATCGCAAAGGATCCGCCAATCAGGAACATGGCGAAACTGAGCCACAGGTACATCGAGCCGATGTCCTTGTGGTTGGTGGTAAAGAGCCAGCGTGCAATTCCCTTGGCCGGCCCGTGGTGGTCGTGGACGTGAGAGTCAACTACGGCACTCATGAGCGTTTCCCTCTAAGACGTGGCTTGTTTATTGTTCTTGGTCTTCAATCAGCTGCTTGGGCGTCACCACGTCTCCGGTGTCATTGCCCCAGGCATTACGCTCATAGGTGATGACCGCCGCCAGATCGACTTCACTCAACTGCTCGCCGAAGGCCTGCATGGCGGTGCCGGGCACGCCATGCAACACAACATCAATGTGCTTGGCCATATCGCCGGTGGCGATGGCGCTGCCACGTAGCGCGGGGAAGGCCGGCGGAATACCGCTGCCATCCACCTGGTGACAACTGGCACAGCTGGCTACATAGACTCTCTCGCCCCGAGCCATCAATTCCTCCAGGGTCCACTCCTTACTGCGCAGCTCGTATTCCTCCGCGGCCTTCGCTTTCTTCTCGGCGACCCAGGCCCGGTATTCAGGTTCAGGCACGGCCTTCACCACCACTGGCATGAAGCCATGGTCCTTGCCACATAACTCAGTGCATTGGCCACGATAGATCCCGGGCTCCTCGATACGGGTCCAGGACTCGTTGATAAAGCCGGGAATAGCATCCGTCTTGATCGCCAGGGCCGGCACCCACCAGGAGTGGATCACGTCATTGCCCGTGATGAGGAAACGGATTTTCTGGTTGATTGGCACCACCATGG
Organism: uncultured Pseudomonadales bacterium; assembly: GCA_964467875.1. Classification (GTDB taxonomy): domain Bacteria; phylum Pseudomonadota; class Gammaproteobacteria; order Pseudomonadales; family Oleiphilaceae; genus JAEZAA01. The sequence continues at coordinate 1,172 of CAYXVO010000274.1, forward strand.
GCTCATCGACTTCGAGCAGATAGTGCTCACCCTTTTCCAGGCGGTTGTAGATGGAATCCGCAGGCGTCGAGAGGCTGCTGATAAAGCCGAATTCCTCGTTCAGGTAGTCGTAACGCCACTTCCACTGGTAGCCGGTAATCTTGATGTCGACCGCAGCATCGTCGGTGTCGTACATCTTGACCAGGGTCGCGGTGGCGGGAATCGCCATGATGATGAGAATCGCGAAGGGAATGAGTGTCCACAGCACCTCAAGGCCGGTGTGCTCGTGGAAATGGGCGGGGGTAGCGCCCTGACTCTTGCGATGATGCAGGATCGACCACAACATGACGCCGAACACGACGACCCCGATCGCCACACAGATCCAGAAGATCGTCATGTGAAGACCATAGATCTCCCTGCTGATTTCCGTCACGCCGGGATTCATGTTGACTTCCCAGGCGGCAAAGGCAGCCGGCTGGAAAAACAGCGACAGCAGCGGGACCAACGTCCCAAAACGTCTTCGGCAACGCATATGACATGTCTCCACAGCTTATATTTATTGTTCTGGTCGACACTTCCCGATGGGACTGCTTAGAGGAAGTCCAACAAAGGTATTGCGACCCAGTATAGTCACTTTAATTTCTGACATTCAACCTCTCACGGCCGCTGCCCGGTTTAGGGGTCACTGACTAAAAGTTAGTCAGAAAATGCCAATCCCGCCAGAAATTGGCCCTGCGACCTGGGCACCAGGAGCACCACTTGCTACATTCGGGCGCCGGGTTCTCGCTACCGTGCGTCCCCATTTTTCGCCTGCCACGTTGGAGACAAGCCGTCCCTATGCCCTTTTTGTCCCCGACGGCCACGGCCTACCGTAGGCTCTGGTCGCTTGCCTGGCCCCTGATTCTCACCAACCTGACCGTTCCACTGCTGGGCCTGGTGGACACCGCCGTGCTCGGCCACCTGAACTCCCCCGTCTACCTGGGCGCGGTTGCCATCAGCGCCAACCTGTTCACGATTCTCTACTGGAGCTTCGGGTTTCTCCGCATGGGAACCACAGGTCTCGCCGCCCAGGCATCTGGCGCACAAAACAAGGAGCGACTCCGGCGCCTGCTGGCGCAAGCCTCTGTGTTCGGTGCTGGGATAGGTTGCTTTTTAGTAATGTTACAGTTGCCGCTCATTTCTGTCGGCCTCTGGCTCATGAATCCGGAGCCGGAGGTCGCCCGCCTCGCCTACGAGTACTGCCAGATCCGCATTTTCAGTGCGCCGGCGGTGCTGGCGCAGTACGCATTGATCGGTTGGCTGATTGGTCGCCATGACACCCGTATCCCGCTGCTCGTGGCGGTTGCCACCAATCTGCTGAACCTGGGATTGGATCTGCTGTTTGTGGTGGGCCTGAATATGACCAGCGCCGGTGTCGCCCTCGCCACCCTGATCGCCGAGTACTTCGCCCTGGGCCTGACCCTCTGGCTGATGCGCCAGCGCCATCCCGACGCCTGGGATCTGGCCGGAGTCGGTGCCCGATTGCGGCAATGGACCGATTACCTGCACCTGATCCGGGTCAATCGCTTCATCTTCATCCGCACCGTTGCGCTGCTGCTGACGTTTGCCTTCTTTACCGCCCGGGGCGCCCATCTTGGAACCGAGATTCTGGCCGCCAACGCCGTACTGTTGACCTTTTTGCTGCTGATCTCCAACGGCCTCGATGGCTTCGCCAACGGCGCCGAGGTACTCACGGGCGAAGCCGTGGGCGCGCGCAGCCTGGTGCAGTTACGGTCGAGCCTGAAGGTTGCGCTGGGTTGTGCGGTCGTCGGAGCCCTGTTGTTCTGTGGATTTTTCTGGCTGGCCGGCGACGGGCTGATCAGCCTGCTGACCGATATTCCCTCCGTGGCCACGCGTGCCCGGGAGTTTCTGCCCTGGCTGATTCTGATGCCGGCACTGGCGGTGTGGGGGTATCTGCTGGATGGGGTGTTCATCGGTGCGCTCAAGGTGCGGGCCATGCAGAACACGGTACTGTTGTCGGCGCTGGTGTTTCTGCTGGTCTGGTGGAGCAGCCAGCCCTTGGGCAATCACGGTCTTTGGCTGGCGCTGAGCGCCTTCATGCTGAGCCGGGGGCTGGGCCTGGGCTGGTTGGCCTGGCGCAACTCCCGCCGCCAGTGCTGGTTCTGAAGCAGGCTGCACCAACCGCCCCCTGTCCGGCCCACGTCGCCGGGTGGCGGTTTTGCGGGGGGTGGCGGTTTGCTTTATGATGCGCCCCTTCGCCTGTTGCGACGGTCACCGCCGCCCACTTCGGAGCTCTTGATGTCACCGCCTTCGTGGTTCTCTATCCCTGCAGCCCTGGTCACCACGCCGCCGTAGCCCGTGGTCCCGCTCGCCGGTGCGCCGGCTGATTTCTGACGTTGCTAGCCCAGGTCGCCCCGACCTCAGTCACTATCCGAGCCCCCCCCATCCTCGTGGGCGCGCTT
>CAYXVO010000274.1:3622-4497 GCA_964467875.1 uncultured Pseudomonadales bacterium
TTGATTCGATGTTTATAGGTGTTTTCATGATTCACACGATTCAGCAGAACTGGCTGACCAACATCCGCGGCGATTTGCTGGCCGGCACCGTGGTAGCCCTCGCGTTAATCCCCGAGGCCATTGCCTTTTCCATCATTGCCGGCGTCGATCCCAAGGTGGGTCTTTATGCGTCGTTCTGTATTGCCCTGGTCACGGCTTTTGTCGGTGGGCGGCCCGGCATGATCTCGGCGGCGACCGGCGCCATGGCGCTCCTGATGGTCACCCTGGTCAAGGAGCACGGGCTGCAATACCTGTTGGCGGCGACGCTATTGACCGGCGTGTTTCAGATCCTGGCCGGCTATCTTAAGCTGGGCAACCTGATGCGGTTCGTGTCCCGCTCGGTGGTCACCGGTTTCGTCAATGCCCTGGCCATTCTCATTTTCATGGCGCAGCTGCCGGAACTTACCAACGTGAGCTGGCAGGTCTATGCCATGACCGCCTCGGGGCTGGCAATTATTTACCTGTTCCCCTATGTGACCAAGGCCATCCCCTCACCGCTGGTTTGCATCCTGGTGCTGACCGGCATTGCCATGTACTGGGGTCTGGATATCCGCACCGTCGGCGACATGGGCGAGCTGCCCGATGCCTTGCCGGTCTTTCTCTGGCCCGACGTACCACTGAACCTGGACACCCTCTGGATTATCCTGCCCTATTCCCTGCCCCTGGCGGTGGTGGGCCTGCTGGAATCCATGATGACCGCCACCATCGTGGATGATCTCACCGACACGCCCAGCGACCAGAACCGCGAGTGCAAGGGCCAGGGCGTGGCTAACGTCGCCTCCGGCCTGTTGGGCGGCATGGCGGGCTGCGCCATGATCGGCCAGTCGGTCATCAAC
>CAYXVO010000275.1:0-4471 GCA_964467875.1 uncultured Pseudomonadales bacterium
CTCTCGACTGGCGTAGAGGTCAACTGGCTTAGGTTGCTCCGCCACCGGGTCAATCTGTTGCACAGGAATTTTCTGGTTCATACGCGTCTCTTCTTAATCAGGCTAGCGATAGCGCCGGGATGCAGCCCTATGGCTAGGCCGACTAGAAGGGGGACGCGAACCTGGTTCGCGTCCCGCGAAGGGATGGCTAGTTATTCTTGGAGAGGCTGTAAACGTAGGCGGCCAACAGGTGGATCTTTTCCGGATCGAGTGTGTTCTCGAAGGCCGGCATTTGACCCTTGCGTCCATTGCGGATGGTGAATTCAACCTGTTGCTGGGTGCTGCCGTAGAGCCAGATATTGTCGGTCAGATTGGGGGCACCCACAGCCTGGTTACCCGTTGCATCCTGACCGTGGCAGGCAAAGCAGGCTCCCTTGCCTTCGAATACGGCTTTGCCGGACTCGACCAGGGCAGGTTTGACGTCTTCGGCGCCTGCAAGGTCGCGTATATAGGCTGTCACTTGAGACACCTCGGCGTCGGACAGGTTCCCCGCCGCACCGCGTGGCGGCATCAGGGCATTGCGTCCGCCGATAATGGTGGTCTTGATAACTTCCGGATCGCCACCGTATAGCCAGTCACTGTCCGTCAGATTGGGGAAGCCCATGGACCCGGTTGCGGAGGAGCCATGGCACAGCGCACAGTTGGTGGCGAACAGGCGCTGGCCCATTTTGAGCGCGCGCGGATCCTCGGCCAGATCGGAAATGGGCCGCTGCGCCAGTTCCGCGTAAAGCGGGCCGTAAGTCTGGTTGGCCAGCTCGACTTCTTTCTGATGCTGTCCCGCAGAGGTCCAGTTAAGAAGGCCTTTGTAGTTGCCCAGCCCCGGATAGAGCAGCAAGTAGCCCAGTGCAAATAGGATGGTTCCCACGAACAGGTGGAGCCACCACTTCGGCATGGGGTTGTCGTACTCTTCGATACCATCGAATGAGTGCCCCATGGTACGTTCGGTTTCGGTGTCGCTCGTCTGGCTCTTACGTGTGGCGTGGAGCAGCCACCAGCTACCAAAGATGGATCCCAGGGTGATGACCGAGATCCAAATACTCCAGAAAGTGCTCATTGTTTGTCTTTCTCCGATTCTTTCAGGGAGCGCTCGTTATTTTCTTCATCGGCGAACGGTAGATTCGCCGCTTCGTCGAACTCTGATTTACGCTTTCGGCTATAGGCCCAGAGGACGATCCCGATAAACGCGATCATCACGAAGATCGTTGAAATCCCGCGCACTGTGTTGATATCCATGGCTCTAGCGCTTGTTGGTGATTACGGTTCCCAGGTGCTGCAGATAGGCAACCAGGGCGTCAATTTCACGTTTGCCTTCAACTGCTTCCTTGGCACCGGCGATATCGTCATCGGAGTAGGGTACGCCAAGCTTGCGCAGCTGCGTCATCTTGGTCGCCGTGTATTTCCCGTCAAGCGACTTCTCGAACAGCCAGGGGTAGGATGGCATGATCGACTCAGGCACAACGTTGCGCGGGTTGTACAGGTGCGCTCGCTGCCAATCGTCACTGTAACGGCCGCCTACGCGGGCCAGGTCCGGACCGGTACGCTTGGAGCCCCAGAGGAATGGGTGCTCCCACACGTGTTCGCCAGCGACGGAATAGTGGCCATAGCGCTCGGTTTCAGCACGGAACGGGCGAATCATCTGGGTATGGCAGACGTGGCAGCCTTCCCGGATATAAATATCGCGCCCTTCGAGCTGCAGTGCCGTATAAGGTGTCAGTCCTTCGACGGGCTCGTTTGTTTCTTCGGCAAAGAAGAGGGGAACGATTTCTACCAGAGCACCGAAGCTCAGCGCGACGATGATCAGTACGATCATGAGCCCAAGGTTCTTTTCAACTACTTCATGATTCATGAGGAACTCCTAACAGGCTCTCAGGTAGCAGCGTGCGCGACGTTGTCGAGGGCAACGGCTTCGCGTTGGCGTACGGTCATCCACACGTTGTAGGCCATGATCAACATGCCGACGAGGAAGATCGCACCACCTACCATCCGTACCACGTAACCATGGTGGCTGGCTTGAACCGACTCGACAAAGCTGTAGGTCAGTGTGCCGTCGGTATTCACCGCGCGCCACATCAGGCCTTGCATGATGCCGTTGACCCACATGGCAGCGATGTAGAATACGGTACCGATCGTGGCCAGCCAGAAATGGGCATTGATCAGGGCGGTGCTATACATCTCCTTGAGTCCGAATAGGCGCGGAATCAGGTGATAGATAGCGCCAATGGTGATCATGGCAACCCAGCCCAGTGCACCGGCGTGTACGTGACCGATGGTCCAGTCGGTGTTGTGGGAGAGGGCGTTCACGGTCTTGATGGACATCATCGGGCCCTCAAAGGTGGACATGCCATAGAACGATAGCGAGACCACCAGGAAGCGCAGGATCGGATCGGTCCGCAGCTTATGCCAGGCACCCGAGAGCGACATCATACCGTTGATCATGCCGCCCCACGAGGGCGCCAGCAGAATCAGCGACATCGCCATGCCTGCGGACTGGGCCCAGTCGGGCAGCGCGCTATAGTGCAGGTGGTGAGCGCCGGCCCACACGTAAATGGAGATCAATGCCCAGAAGTGAACGATCGATAGACGGTAGGAATAAACCGGGCGCTCAGCTTGCTTGGGAACGAAGTAGTACATGATGCCGAGGAAGCCTGCCGTCAGGAAAAAGCCCACGGCATTGTGTCCATACCACCACTGAACCATCGCGTCGATAGCACCTGGATAGATGGAGTAGGACTTCATCCAGCTGACCGGAATGGCCAGGCTGTTACCGATATGCAGGAACGCAATCTGAATGATGAACGCACCAAAGAACCAGTTCGCGACATAGATGTGCTTGGTCTGGCGCTTGGCGATGGTGCCGAAGAACACGATCGCGTAGGAAATCCAGACGGCGGCGATCAGGATATCGATCGGCCACTCCAGTTCGGCGTATTCCTTGGTGGAGGTGTAACCCATAGGCAGGGTGATGACGGCGGCAACGATAACTGCCTGCCAACCCCAGAAGGTAAAGGCGGCTAGGCCGTCGGAGAACAGGCGGGCTTGCGTTGTACGCTGCACCACGTAGTAGGACGTGGCAAACAGGGCGCTACCGCCAAACGCAAAGATCACCGCGTTGGTATGCAAAGGTCGGAGACGACCGAAGCTAAACCATGCCGTATCGAAGTTCAGTTGGGGCCAGACCAACTGAGCTGCGATCAATACGCCCACCGCCATACCGACGATGCCCCAGACAACTGTCATGATGGCAAACTGGCGCACCACCTTATAGTTGTACGTTGCGTGATTGGTTACGTTGCTCATGAGAAATACCGAGTCCTAGTAAGAAAGTGTTAGCGCGCGCAAGTATCCAAGAATGTCCCTTTTTTTTCAATGACTATTCCGATTTTTGTCGTGCTCCCAATGATCTAGATCAACTATGATCGCGGGCAATCCTGAAGTGCTTGAAACAGCAAGCAACTTCACGCCCAAAGCAGAAGTGCTGGAGTGATTTTTTATTTTGAAGAGGGTTCGTGGATGGCGAGGAGTCTAGCAAACTTTTACGGAATTGTGGATAAAAGAGGCTTATTTTTTACATGAATTGAGTGTAGGGGGCGTGTCTGTCTAGATGCACTGTCCCAGTGGATGAATCCTGGCTCGACAAAATGTACCGACCCAAAAGTGTACCAATAGAATCCTGTGCCAATGCAATTTGCGCTATAGCGAAGTTGAAGTCGGAGGAGTATGAATCAAGAAGCTAAGTTCCAAGCGAACATGTACCTTGAGAACAAGCCTGCCAGACCGCGCGCGCTGTTTCTGTTTGCCCACGGTGCCGGCGCTCCCATGGACAGTGAGTTCATGAATGCATTCAGCGGTGGTTTGTGCGCCAACGACATTGCCGTTGTACGGTTCGAGTTTCCTTATATGGGGCGGCGCCGTCTGGATGGGCGCAAGCGCCCGCCAGACAGGGCACCCCAACTCCTGCAATGCTGGCGCGAGGTGATTGCCGATCATGCTGGCGTCTTGCCGTTGGTGATTGGTGGGAAATCCATGGGGGGCCGCATGGCGACGCTGATCGCTGCTGAGCAAGTGCCAGTGCGGGCTGTGGTGTGTCTCGGTTACCCGTTCCATCCGCCGCGCAGACCGGAGCGTTTGCGTACAGAGCACTTTAGGCATATTCAACGGCCTGTGCTGATTCTCCAGGGTGAACGGGATCCCTTCGGATCGCGTGGTGAGGTCGCGAGTTATGGTTTGCCCGAATCCGTCGCAGTGCATTGGTTGCCCGCGGGCAACCATGATTGGCTTCCCCCCAAACGGGCAGCATTCAGTGCGGAGGATAATATGAGCATGGCCGTGGATCAGGCGACAGCGTTCATCCTCAAGCACGCCACACCGGTTGCGACGGGGCAGTAGGCGCGGAAAAAGGCGCAACAGCCTGCGGTTACCTGCGTATAATGCG
>CAYXVO010000276.1:0-4461 GCA_964467875.1 uncultured Pseudomonadales bacterium
CTTTATGCACTTCCAATAAATCCCGCCCTCGCTGGGGCCAAAAAGTGAGTGTGAAAGAGCTGTGAATAGCAAACGTCCTGTGAATTTGGATTTGTCCAAGTTCCACTTTCCGTTACCCGCCATTACTTCGATCCTGCACCGTATCTCCGGCATCATCGTTTTTATTGGTATTGGTTTTCTCATCTGGGGATTTGATCAGTCACTCTCCAGTGAGGAAGGTTTTAATGCCGTCAAGGAGACGATGCAGGGATTTCTGCCCAAGCTGATTCTCTGGGGGATTCTGTCGGCGCTGCTCTACCACCTGGTGGCCGGTATTCGTCATTTGCTGATGGATGTTGGTATCGGTGAGAGTCTGCAGGGCGGTCGTCTGGGCGCCAAGATTCTTCTGGTTGTGGCGGTGGTTCTGATCGTGCTGGTAGGAGTCTGGATATGGTAACGAGTGTTACGAATCTCGGGCGCAGTGGCGCCTATGACTGGATGGTTCAGCGCGTCTCTTCCATCGTCCTCGCATTGTACGTGTTCTTTATGTTTGGCGTATTCCTGGCGAATCCCGGCATGGATTACGCAGCCTGGTCTGCTTTGTTTGATGGCACCTGCGTACGCATCTTCACGCTGCTGATGCTGGTTTCGCTTGCGGCGCATGCCTGGGTCGGTCTCTGGACCGTGACCACGGATTATATGAAAAACGGCATCAGCCGCTTCATCGTTCAGGCGCTGTGTGGCCTGGTGATGTTTGTCTATTTCGTTTGGAGTGTGGAAGTACTGTGGGGGCTCAATGGCTAGTCTGAGAACGTTATCCTATGACGCCATCGTAATCGGTGGTGGTGGCGCGGGTATGCGCGCGGCTCTGCAATTGACTCAGGCTGGCGTCAAAACCGCCTGTATTACCAAGGTGTTTCCAACCCGGTCCCACACGGTGTCTGCCCAGGGTGGCATTACCTGCGCCATTGCCAGTGCGGATCCCAATGACGACTGGCGTTGGCATATGTACGACACCGTAAAGGGGTCGGACTATATTGGCGATCAGGATGCAATCGAGTATATGTGCTCGGTTGGTCCGCAGGCGGTGTTTGAGCTGGACCACATGGGCCTGCCGTTCTCCCGTACCGAGACGGGGCGGATTTATCAGCGTCCGTTTGGTGGGCAGTCCAAGGACTTTGGTAAGGGTGGTCAGGCCGCGCGGACCTGCGCAGCAGCTGACCGCACCGGTCACGCACTGTTGCACGCGCTGTATCAGGGTAACCTGAAAGGCGGCACCACATTTCTCAATGAGTGGTATGCGGTTGATCTGGTGAAGAACCAGCAAGGCGCGGTCGCGGGTGTGATTGCGATTTGCATTGAAACCGGCGAAACCGTATTCGTGCGGGCCATGGCGACAGTCCTGGCCACGGGCGGCGCGGGCCGTATTTATTCGTCCACGACCAACGCTCTGATCAATACCGGCGATGGTGTTGGCATGGCGCTGCGCGCGGGCTTCCCGGCGCAGGATATGGAAATGTGGCAGTTCCACCCGACCGGTATTGCCGGTGCTGGCGTGTTGGTCACGGAAGGCTGCAGGGGTGAGGGCGGTTACCTGATCAACAATCAGGGTGAGCGCTTCATGGAACGCTACGCGCCAAACGCGAAAGACTTGGCGGGTCGTGACGTAGTCGCGCGCTCCATGATTCTGGAGATCCTTGAAGGTCGCGGCTGTGGCCCCAATAAAGATCATGTGTTGCTCAAGCTCGACCACCTGGGTGAAGAAACCCTAAATCTGCGTCTGCCGGGCATCTGTGAGCTGTCTAAGACCTTTGCGCACGTCGATCCCGTGAAAGAGCCGGTTCCGGTTGTACCAACCTGTCACTACATGATGGGGGGGATTCCGACCAACATCGGCGGTCAGGCACTGACCCAGGATGCGAACGGCAACGATCGCATCATCGATGGCCTGTTCGCCTGCGGCGAAGCTGCCTGTGTGTCCGTCCACGGTGCCAACCGCCTGGGTGGAAACTCATTGCTTGATCTGGTGGTGTTCGGTCGCGCGGCTGGCCTGCACATCGAGAAAATGTTGCGTGAAGGATTCAGTGTTGAGGACGCATCCGCGTCAGACATTGAAATGGCAATGTCTCGTCTCAATCGTCTCAACACCTCACGGGGCGGCGAGCGGGTCGCAGACGTACGCAACGAGCTTCAGAACACCATGCAGCTTTACTTCGGCGTATTCCGTGACGGCGAAAGCATGCAGAAAGGTCTCAAGAAGCTGGACGAGATCGGTGAGCGCATCAAGAACACCCATCTTGAAGACAAGAGCTCCGCGTTCAACACCGCGCGCATTGAAGCCCTGGAGCTGGATAACCTGTTTGAAGTGGCCTATGCCACTGCCGTCGCGGCCGAAGAGCGTAAGGAAAGCCGTGGGGCGCACGCCCGCAATGACTTTACCGAGCGTGACGATGAAAACTGGCTGAAGCACTCCCTGTACTTCCCGGTTGATAAGCGAGTTGGCAAGCGTGATGTGAATTTTACGCCCAAGACCGTTGAGCCGTTCGAGCCGAAGATTCGCACATACTGATTAAGGGGTAGTGTCCATGTTAGTTAGTGTTTATCGCTATAACCCTGAGGTCGACGAAGCCCCGTACATGCAGGATATCGAACTTGAGATTCCTGAAGGCCGGGACTTGATGGTGCTGGATGTACTGGGTTTGCTGAAAGAAAAGGACCCGACCTTGGCATTTCGCCGTTCCTGTCGCGAAGGTGTTTGCGGCTCAGACGGTATGAATATGAATGGCAAGAATGGTCTTGCCTGTATTACTGCTTTGTCCGATGTTGTTAAGCCGGGCAAGAAGTTGATTCTGCGCCCGCTGCCAGGGCTTCCCGTGATCCGGGATCTGGTAGTCGATATGTCGCTGTTCTACAAGCAGTATGAAAAGATTCGCCCCTTCCTGATTAACGACACGCCAGCGCCCGCCATCGAGCGTCTGCAGTCGCCGGAGGAGCGTGCCAAGCTTGACGGTCTGTATGAGTGCATTCTGTGTGCGTGCTGTTCAACATCATGCCCCTCGTTCTGGTGGAACCCTGATAAGTTCATCGGGCCGGCGGGCTTGCTGCAGGCCTATCGCTTCCTGGTAGATAGTCGTGATACCGCTACGGCGGAACGTCTGGCCAATCTGGACGACCCGTTCAGCGTGTTCCGTTGCCGTGGAATCATGAACTGTGTTTCGGTTTGTCCGAAGGGGCTTAATCCGACGCGTGCGATTGGCCATATCCGTAATATGTTACTTCAGCGCGCCACCTAAGGTGGTATGCACTCACTTCCCGGGCGTGATGAAATGTCACGCTTAGGGTAGTGGGTTGTAAACGACTGACTATACTGTACACCGTATCCGTACAGTGCTTGGAAATCCGTGGGTGTTAGGTAGTCGGCTTCTTATCCGGGGCCGGCCCTCCATCTCTGTTTTTTCGGATTGCGAGTGAGCCCAAAAAGCGAAGCTCGTAGTGCTGAACTGTAACCACTGGGGACAGCGGAAAACATCCGTGCTATCTGTGGGACCAGCAGTCGTACATCAGGGATCTTTTTTGGGAAAGGTTCTCAACTACCGGTCACATTCGATGGCTCCCCGTCATTAGAAGGCGAGCTATATGCATGAAAGCGCAATGGAGCAGTTGTGGCAGACGTCCCATTTGGCGGGCGGAAATCTGGCCTACATTGAGCAGCTCTATGAAAAATATCTGACTGATCCCAACGAGATTCCCGAGCAATGGCGTAACTATTTCGCCAAGCTACCACGGGTTGAAGGGATCACAGCCCAAGATATTCCCCACTCTGTCATTCAGCAACAGTTCCTAGCGCTTTCCCGTCAGCGCCCGACTTTCAATACGCTCGCCCCGACAACGACCAGCACCGTTAGCAGCGAACACGAACGTAAGCAGGTCAGAGTCCTACAGCTGATTAACGCTTACCGATTTCGTGGTCACCAACGCGCTCGCCTCGACCCTCTGAGCTTGATGGAGCGGGAGCATGTGCCCGATCTTGACCTGAGCTTTCATGGCTTAAGTGAGGCGGACCTCGACACGGCGTTTCAGGTTGGCTCCCTGTGCTTCGGCGATGAGGACAGCCTGACCCTGGGTGAGATCGTCGGCAATCTGCAGCGCACCTATTGCGATACGGTCGGCGCCGAATACATGCATATCGTGAACACCGAGGAAAAGCGCTGGATGCAGCAGCGTCTTGAGTCGGTCCGCTCACACCCCCGTTATGAGCCAGCCCGGCGTAAACATCTACTGGAACGTTTGATTGCCGCTGAGGGCCTGGAGAAGTATCTCGGCTCCCGCTATCCCGGTACCAAACGCTTTGGTCTGGAGGGCGGTGAGAGCCTGATCCTCTCCATTGACGAGATCATCCAGCGTGGCGGCAGTTATGGCATTAAGGAAATTGTCATCGGCATGGCCCACCGCGGCCGTCTGAACGTGCTCGTCAACGTGGTC
>CAYXVO010000277.1:0-4460 GCA_964467875.1 uncultured Pseudomonadales bacterium
TCATGTACCGCCACCCGGCGATCCAGGAGTGCTGCATCATCTCCGTGCCCCACGAACGCCGCGGCGAAACCGTCAAAGCCTGCGTCGTGCTCAAGGCCAACCACAACGCCAAGGTCAGCGAGGAAGACATCATCAATTGGTGCAAGGAAGAAATGGCCGCCTACAAGGTGCCGACCTACGTGGAGTTCATGGAGTCGCTGCCACGCTCACCCACCGGCAAACTGCTGTGGCGGGTGCTGCAGGATGAGGCGTGGGCCAAGGGGGCTGAGAAGGTGGTTGGGGTTTGATTGGTTGGATCAAGGTCTATAAGGAAGGGGCTTCGGCCCCTTTTTGTTTCTTGCTGTACCAGCTGGAGTTATTGCTGAAGCGCTTTGATTGCAGTTAGCAAGTCAAAAGGCTGCTGTAGCGCCGGGATGTTTTCGAAAGCGTTTCTGCGCTCTTCGGAAAGCTTCAGGAAGTCAGCCTGGTAGCGATAGTATCGCGCTTGCTCATGGGCAAACAGCCTGCTCGCATCCTGAGCCTTTCGCTCCGGGGCTAACGCATGCACGGCCTGCAAAGCGGAGTAATACTGCCCGAGTTCTGGCTGTATACAGGTCATATAGCTGCTCATGTGAAAGTAGCCGAGCGCCCGCGTTGTCTCCTCCACGGGAAAGCCGAGGCTGGCCACCGGCGTGAGATCTATTTTCCTCTCTTGCGCCTTACAGTGTTGGGCTTTGTCGTCGATGTGTTTAACTGCCTGAGCAAGATCGCGGGTAGCTAAGTCAATCGGCTCCGGCGTGCCAGCCTGATCCTGACCAACAGCGTTAGAGGCGATCAGTACCGCAGCCAAGAAAATGAAGACTTTAGAGTGAACATCCATCAGCGACGGCCTCCCAAAACTTCTTCTGATCGGGGGAATTGAAGTGGTCTAGAACCATGATACATGGCTTCTTTCTTTATTAGTTCCCGCGATATGGTTGGAACGCTTCGCATCGCTTGTGCAAAGAGAGTCCAGTCCTGCGATACCACATTGTAGGAAGACTCTACAAAGCCGTTTCCAAGAAAGATATTGGCAAAGGTTCCATAGCCGAGGACCTTCGTTAGGAGGGATGATATTTCACGAATTTCCCGAATGCGCTCAATCCCTTGCTTGCTTCTGTCGTCGAAGCGTAACCCATAGATATCAGGGCATTCCATGACTTTCTCCTATGCATCCGTGCATTGCTTTGTGAGGAGCGGAATTTACAAGGCCAACTGGGTGAAGTCAAAAGAACTAAGGACAGATGGATGCACGCACGACTGGACATTTCAAATATTCGTATGCTCAGGCGGAATATCCGCCGGATCCGGCATTGCTGCCGCAGCCTCGTTTGTTTGTGGCTTGGCCATCCCTCCACAACCAAGAATAAAACTCGTCATGGTCAGCGACCCCATGGTGCCGCCTTCGACTAACACCTGAGAAGGTCGCCCGGCGGCTGCGGACAAGCCTGCCAGGTAGACGAGCGGCAGGAAATGCTCCGGCGTCGGCACCGCCATGGAATAGGCAGGGTGGCTGGCGATCTTCAGCAGGCTCTCGGGATCAGTGGTCATTGCCCGTTGCACTTCGGCGTCGAAGTCATTGGCCCAATCAAAGGCCATGTCCGGCCGGTGCCAGTCAATTTTTCGCAGGTTGTGCACCACATTGCCGCTGCCCAGGATGAAAATGCCGCGCTCGCGCAGTGGGGCCAAGCGCTTGCCCAGCTCAAAGTGGTAGCCAATTTCCTCACCGGCGTGCACCGACAGCTGCACGACCGGGATGTCCGCCTTTGGAAACATGTGGGCCAGCACCGACCAAGTGCCGTGATCCAGCCCCCAGCTATCCCGGTCCAGTGCCACAAAACTGGGACGAACCACCTCCACAATCTCTTGGGCCACGTCGGGCGCCCCAGCTGCCGGATAATCGAAGTTAAACAGCGCTTGGGGAAAGCCATAGAAGTCATGGATCACGCGAGGCTGAGGCATCGCGGTCACGGCGCTGCCGTTGATGTACCAGTGAGCGGAGATGACCAGTATGGCGCGCGGGCGCGGCAGGGTTTCACCCAGTTGCCGCCACATGGCGGTGAAACGATTGTTCTCAAGCGTGTTCATGGGGCTGCCATGACCGATGAATGCGGCAGGCATTTTGGCGGCTTGGTTCATGGCGTAATGCGCTCTGTCTGAATATGGAGATCTTATCTTGAAGTCGTCGCGCAGTGGTCGCAATGGGTAGCGGGTCGAACCTCAAGGCCCGACCGCCCCGCCGGAATACTGCCAAAACGGCTGCTTAGTGGTGAAGCCCCTGCCACCCCTGGTGCTCAAAGTGGGTGCCATATGCGTTCAGCGCCTGCACGACCTGTACTGCGCCTTGCTGTGGGTCGGGCTCCTTTTTCATGTGCTCCACCGCTTCCAGCATGCGCGCAAGCAGGATGTGCAGTTGTGCGTCCGCAGCCGGAGGAAGCGCACAGTTCGCGAACATGTACTGCACCTGGGCCTGGACGTTGTTCGCCAGAGTCTGATACTTCGCATTTGGTAACGAGTTCGAACTGATCTGCTCTAGATGCCCGGCCATTTCACTGCGGATTGTCGCCATACCCTTGCGTAAAGGCGCATCCGTATTCCATTTCTCGCCCTGGTTAAGCTCCAGGGACAGGCTCCCATGCGATTCATGCGATTCATGCGATTCATGCGATTCATGCGATTCATGCGATTCATGCGTGGCGTGAGCGTGTTCGCCGGCATAAACCTGAGGGTTCGTGGCTATTGCCAGGGAAAAGATACTGGCCCACAGCAGTTTCTTCGAGTTCATGGTCATTGTCTCCTGCAGCATTAAACATACATTCAATGTATATCTTTATCTGGAAGAAAGCGAGTTGCGCCCGTCCTGATTGCCTGCCTCTCTTCATTCCCCTCAAGACGAGCTGCCGATTAAAAATTCAATCTGACCCCTTTTCACAATCTGACCCCTTTTCAGACCAAGTCAGGCTTTTCCACAAGGGGAAGGGCGGCGGGATCTACACCAGATACACCACCAGATTCTCCGCCACGCAGGCCGGCCGTTCGCTGCCTTCAATCTCGATGGTGGTGCTGTACTTGCCCAGGTAACGCCCTTCGGCGGTGGCCTCTAGGCTGTTCAGAACCAGGCGTGAGCGCACGCGCGAGCCACTCGGCACGGGGGCCGGAAAGCGCAGCTTGTCCAATCCATAGTTGATGCTCGCCTTGACGCTGGTGAGCTGCATGATTTTCTGGTTGAGCTGAGGCATCAGGGACGCGGTCAGGTAACCATGGGCCACGGTCGTGCCCCAGGGAGATTCTGTCCGTGCGCGCTCTTCGTCGAGGTGGATCCATTGAAAATCGCCGGTAGCCTCGGCAAAGGCCTGGATGCGCGCCTGGCTGATCTCAAGCCAGTCACTGGTGCCGATTTCCTGGCCGGAAAGAGCCTGGAGTTGCTCGATATTGTTGAATATTTTCACGGATTACCGCCTTAGTTTATGTGCTCCCTCCCCTGCCAAGGGGAGGTTGATTACACCGCATAACCCGGATACTTGCTGTCCAGCAACCGAATTAGTGCCGGCCAGGTCAGCTTGGACGCCCGGCCCAGATCCTCCGACTGCATCCGCGTGGTCTCGATAGCGGCTGCGGGCGGCAGATGCACCGGCCCGCAGGCCTGGGCGCGCACCTGAATCTCGCACGCCTTCATCAGGAAATACATATAGGTGAAGGCCTCCGCCACCGTTTGTCCCACGGTGAGGGTGCCGTGGTTGCGCAGGATCATCATGTTGCTGGCGCCCAGGTCCCGGATCAGGCGTTCGCGCTCGTCCAGGTTGAGGGCCACGCCTTCGTACTCGTGATAGCTTAAATGGCCAAGGCAGAGCATGGCGGTCTGGCTCAGGGGCAGCAAGCCGTCGCGATGGGCGGAGACGGCGACGCCGTCCGGCGCGTGCAGGTGCATCACGGCACCCGCCTCCGGGCGACCCATGTGGACGGCGCTGTGGATGGTAAAGCCCGCCGGATTGACCCGATGCAGGCCGCCGCTTTGGACGACATGGCCGTCCTGATCCACCTTGACCAGCGAGGAGGCGGTGATTTCGTGAAACAGCAGGCCGTAGGGATTGATCAGGAAATGATGCTCAGGGCCGGGCACGCGGGCGGAGAGGTGAGTGAACACCAGATCGTCCCAGCCGAAGTGGGCGACCAACCGGTAGGCGGCGGCCAGATCCCGGCGGACCTGCCACTCATCCTTGGCTGCTTCCTGAAATACAGTTTCTCTGCGATCGGAGTTCATTGTTATTTTCTCGCATATAATGAAATATAGTTTCAATAATAGTTCAGGTGATGACCATTTTCACCTTTAGGCCCTTTTGTCTCCGGTTCATGTCTTGCTGTGCCGGAATGGAGAATCTCATGACGGCTTTGTCCTTTCCGTACCGAACGCTTCCCGAGCCCGCGCAAAAAGTGGAGGTCGC
>CAYXVO010000278.1:0-4457 GCA_964467875.1 uncultured Pseudomonadales bacterium
TTCCTGATCGGCCCGCCCAACAAGGGCCTGGAATGCATGTTCACCTTCATGAACACCGCCCGCATCGGCACCGCCATCCAGGGCGTTGGCTCCGCCGAACGCTCCTACCAGGGTGCCTTGGCCTACGCCAAGGACCGTCGTTCCATGCGCGCGCTGTCCGGCAAGAAAGAGCCTGACAAGGATGCCGACGCCCTCATCCATCATGCCGACGTCCGCCGCATGCTGCTGACCCAGAAGGCCGTCGCCGAAGGTGGCCGCGCCATGCTGTACTACGCGGTGAAGATCGCCGACCACATGGTCTGCGGCCATTTGGAAAACGACGAGGCGAAAGCCGAGCGGGCCGACGACAAACTGGGCTTCCTCACCCCCATCCTCAAGGGCTTCCTGACCGAGATGGGATATGAGGCCGCCAACCTTGGCGTGCAGGTGTTCGGTGGTCACGGCTACATCCGCGAGCACGGCATGGAACAGATCGTGCGCGATTCCAAGATCTCCACCCTGTACGAAGGCACCACCGGCATCCAGGCGCTGGACCTGCTGGGCCGTAAAGTGCTGCTGCTGACCCAGGGCAAGGCCGTACGCGAGTTCTCCATGAACGTGGCCAACTTCGCCCGTAAGCATGTGATGAACCACCAGATGCGCCCCTACGCGATGGAGCTTCTGAAAATCGCCGCCCAGTGGAACTACCTGACCGTGCGCATCGGCCTGATCGCCCGCAAGGATCGCGACATCGTCAGCGCCGCCAGCTACGACTTCCTGATGTACAGCGGCTACTCCTTCATGGCCTACATGTGGATGACGATGGCAGTCGTGGCCCAGGAAAAACTGAAGAACGGCGGCCAGGAGTCTGCGGACTTCTACAAGGCCAAACTGGCCACCGCCGAGTTCTACTTCGAACGCCTGCTGCCCCGCGCCCAGGCCCACGCGTCCAGCATGCTCAAGCCAACCAAGAGCTTGATGCAGATGGATCCGGCGCATTTCGCGTTCGAGTAAGCCAAGCGGGTGACGTTATACCCGTGCTCAATGAGGAAAGCTGGGGTATCAGTCAACCTGATCCCCGGCTTTTTCTTGCCGTCACCGGCAGGAACCAAAGCTCAAAAATGGAGACCGTGCTGCTGAAAAACGCTGTCTTCCTGAAACTTCCGAATCATAAATTCCCGGAACAATTTGAGGCGGTGGGAGTGGCGCAGATCTGGATGAATCAATAACCAGATATCACTTCGAACATCCTCGGGCAAGCCGAAGCAACGCCGCAGTTCGGGCTTTGCCTGATCATCGGGAAGTGGCGCAATGCCGATACCCGCCACAGCCGCGGCAGACATCGATACCAGATCACTGCAACGCATGACGATACAGCTGCCCGGCAGTTTCCGGTCAAGCCAGCCGAACACGGGTAAATGCCCGAGATCACTGTTAGCGGAGATCAGCTGGTGTTGCTGCAGATCATCCACATCAAGCGGCACACCGTGCTGACTCAGGTAAGACTCTGCCGCATAAGCGCCCCACGCCAGCGAAAACAGCTTGTATCCGATCAGGTTATCGGGCGGTGATGTCGTTGCCCGAATGGCCACATCGGCCTCACGCCGCGACAGATTTAAGTCACTGTTACCTACAAGCAAGTTAATACGGATGTCGGGGTATAACTGCCGAAACTCCTGAATGTATCCCGGCAGGTAGCGATACGCGAGGTTATGGGGGGCGGTGACGTTGATCGTACCCTGCAGCTCGTGACTGTTGGCCAGATAGCGCAACAAACCATCGATCCGGTCCGCCACCTGCTCGGCGTAGGACAGCATTTCCCTGCCGGCATCGGTCAACTCATAACCACTGGACATGCGGGCAAACAACTTCATATTGATCGCGCCTTCCAGACTATTGATACGTCGGAAGACAGTCGAGTGCGTCACGCCCAGTTTCGTCGCCGCCTTTGCCAGCGAACCGGAGCGAGCAACGGCTACAAAGAATCGCAGGTCATTCCAATCCAGAGAATTCACATCCAGAGAATTCACATCCATGTTTGACTTCTTTATCTGTAATTTACCGCCATCTGACACGCGGACGTTCGGTACTGGCTGTCCATTTCGGAAAAACAGCTTTGCAGGATTCGCTGTTCCCGAACCGCTTCGGCATCCTTATCCTGAGTCTCTTAACGGTACCTGATTCCTGCCACCGTACGTGATTACTAGCACTGTCGGCGCCTTGGCGATCAGTCCGAACCACGAGGACACCCCGATGAAGTCCGTCACTGTCAGCTCCAAATCTGCCACTCTGGACCAGTTGGTTCTGGTAAGCCATCACCTCTGCCCGTATGTCCAGCGCTCGCTCATCACCTTGCTGGAAAAGGAGATTCCACACCACCGTCTATACATTGATCTCGCCAGTAAGCCGGAGTGGTTCCTGACGCGCTCGCCCTTGGGCAAAGTGCCGTTACTACTGATTGGCGACACAGAGACTTTATTCGAATCCGCCGTTATTTGCGAATATCTCGATGAGACAACACGGGGTTCGTTGCATCCACTGGATCCACTGGAAAAAGCCAAGCATCGTAGCTGGATTGAATTTGGGAGTCAGTTGCTCAACGACATCGCCAGACTTTATAACGCGGATACTGCAGGCCAATTTACAGAATGTCTAAAAACCATTGACGCTAAACTGCAGCAACTCGAGGCGAGGGTCCAGCTTCCCTACTTTGCAGGGCCGGAATTCAGCGTTGTGGATGCGACCTTCGGTCCTATTTTCCGCTACTTTGACGTCCTTGAGACCTACTTGCCCTGGAGCCCGTTTGTGGTCAGCCCCAAAATATCCGCATGGCGCGTGGGGCTGTCAGACCGCCCATCGGTGCGAGAAGCGGTCGCGGATGATTATCCCGAGCGATTGAAAGAGTTCTTCCTCAAACGTAATAGCCATCTGAGCGTGTTGATTCAGAACCTGGACAAAGACCCGGGGCAGATGAAACAGGCCAATGTCCGCTAGCGCGCGTCACCATCTGTCCGGCTGCACGGAGTACCGCAAAGAAGCCTGCATAAGCGGTCTCGGATCATAAAGAGACGGGCCGCGCAAAAAGCGCGGCACTACCTTACTCGCAGATCCCGGATTGGGAACCGCTCCCGCTCTCATCGTGCATGCTTTGTTGAAAGTGGCCAACCACGCGACCATTACGCTCCACGCTCCCCTCCCATTGATAAACCTGGCGAAACGCACTTTTCGACACGGGATAGAGGCGTGAGAAGTCTAATTTCAATTCGTCCCCTGAACGTAGCGAAATTGGATGTTCAATTGGCAGGAATGCATGCTTCCAACTATCGGAAGTCTGCTCTCGCTCAATATCGTCACCAGAAATATCGAGTTGCACCCGGTCACTTAACTGGGCAACAAAATACGCTTTGAAGCCTGTAAACATGCCGTCCCTTTCAATCTGAAAGGATCGGGAGACCCGATACTGGGAAGGCTGATCAAATCCTTCTTGATAGGTACGGATGCTCTGCGGGGCGCTTAGATAAGCCTGCTGCGGAATAATTGCGTCATAGTAGAGATTAAACAGATTCCCCGTGCCCTTTTCCCGGCACAACCTGTCGATACTGTATCCGGGGTTGAGGGTCGCGATATTACCGGTACCCACATAATGATGGGCCACTTCCGCCGCCACAGGCACAATGAAGGACGAAACGGCGCGCGGAAGCATGATGCCTCCCGGCTTTAGAAAGCGTACAGACGCATCCCACAGAATGGTTTGAAAGTCCTCGTTGTCGGCCATGTTCCCCATAATTTCGGAGAGGAGAACATCAACTCGTTCCGGCAACTCAACAGCAAAAGACAATTCATTGATTGGAACAAAACGGCTGGCGAATCCGCGCCGCTCGAGACGCGCAACCGCCTCCGCCAGAATAGGCGCGTTTAGATCAATGCCATAGACGCGCGAGGCCCCCGCTTCCAAAGCCCACTGACTCAGAATGCCCGTCCCGGTTCCCAAATCCAGCACAATATCGCCAGGTCTGACAACCTCTTTGATGGCACGCTCGTAAGCCGCCATACGGATCCCGTCAGCCAACATCAATTCATGAAAGGCCTGATCCCATTCCAGCAGTAACTCCGAGAAAGGAAGCCACACCTGCTCTACAAAGTATGCTTTTGCCACACTCATCTCTCCCTGATTGAGACCACTCGATGAGTCTTGCTCATCGAGTGGTCTCGTGCTCCTAAATCCAGTTCCTCTCAGCGCGCTTTCTGCGGTCGTGAGAGGGGAAGTGCCCCGCCTGGTTGCCAGGCGTAGGCTCCCTCACCAACCAGTGCGACCACGAACGCGATCATCGCCAAAAACAGTGGATACTCCCAGCCGCCGTTCGGCGCCGTAAATAGCCAGCCATTCGGCCAATGCAGCCAAGTCGCCCCCAACAGAACCGGGACCACCACAAGAGCCGCCAGACGGACCTGATATCCAATGATCAACAGTGCGCCAC
>CAYXVO010000279.1:0-4385 GCA_964467875.1 uncultured Pseudomonadales bacterium
AATTTCCTGGATTTCAGGCCTGGTGTAAGAACCAGATTGAACGGCCTCTAAAACAGCCCCATTATCCCTTTTAAAACTTGCCTCAAGTACTAGTTTACCTGGTGATTTCTTTCCAATTGTGTAACACCCAGAGGCTAGCGAGATCACGAATATTCCAAGCGCACAGACAATACCTTTCATCAAAAACACCTCAATTTCAGGAGCAGCAAACGACCATCAAAGCAATACGACAAATTCAATTTATTTATTATTAACCAGGCGTCGATATAGATTATATACACCACACACCAAATATTGGGATGCAAGAAATATATATTTACGCACTCGAGCTTCTTCCATCCGGATAATTTTATATCAAAAGAGCGATATTTCATCTAAATAATTTCTGGATTAATAGCACTTTATGACCTGCTCAACCAGTCAGTCATCAGTTACTCAGTGCGCAACTATCTCCTTAAAATCCAGCTCACAAACAGCTCTTTTCTTCACTTGTATGATAGTCCAGACCAACGAGAGTAGATGGGAATTTACTTCACTCATGCTGATTTACCAGTAATCATCTGAATTTTTAAGAAGCCGTACATAAATTGCACTGCTGCATTGATTGGATCCCTCACCAAGTTGCAGATAGAGTGCCATGAATTTTATTGTCGACTTTGAAGTAGAGACCTGAACGATGCCTATAGTCACCCAGCGCAGGCCGGCTTTAGAAGGCGAGCCCATGCGATATTGCTGAGCAACAAAGAATACAGCGTTAACCAGATCAACGATATCCTGGACGCGCAGCGGGAGACGATCTCGATTTGATTCACGCAGTGGGAGTGCGAGGGGATCTTGGGAGCTAAGGGACAGCGCCCGCCCGTTCTGGACGTCAACCTAAAATTGATGAGTCCACGCGAGAGCCTCCGGTCATTGCGGACCATGGCCAGGTCTTCCGTCCACTGCAGCCAGCCGATCTGAGCTTCAAAGCCACCAGTGGTATGGCCGGCGCTGCCAGCATGATCAAGTTCCAGCGGCAGCGGGCGGTGGCCGTCGAGACCGTGCAACTCAATGACTACGACGCGCTTCGCCCGAACCGCAGCCTGGCCAGTAATGCCCGTGCCGGTGAGTCAGCGGAACTCAGCGCCTACCATTGGCCCGGTGGATTCCAGTCGGCCAGTGAAGGCTCAAGGCGCGCTCAGGACCGTCTGAACAGCGCCCGCCTTCAGCAGCAACCGGTGAGCGGGACCACCGTGCATACCCACCTGGTTCCAGGCGGTGTTTTTCGCCTGATCGATCACCCACGCCCGAGCAATAACGCCGACTATCTGCTGCAACAGGTGATACACGAAGGGTTTCAGCCCCAGGTGCTCGAGGAACTGGCGGGGGCGGAGGGCAGTCGCTATAAAGCTGATTTCATCGCCCTGCCGGCGGATCAGGTGTTCCGCCCACATCAATGCCATGCCAGGCCCCTCGCTCATACCCAAACGGCAGTCGTGGTCGGGCCCGATGCCGAACCCATCTACACCAATGAACAAGGGGAACTGCAGGTACGCTTTCACTGGGATCGGGACGGCGCCCACACCTGTTGGCTGCGCCTGGCGCAGTCCTGGGCGGGCAATCACTGGGGCAGCCTGGTGCTACCCCGCGTTGGTCAGGAAGTCATCGTCTCCTTCGTCGATGGCGATGCCGACCGGCCGCTGATTACCGGCTGCCTCTACCATGAGCTGCATCAACCGCCCTACCCCCTGCCCGACCACGCCAGCCGCAGCCTGCTACGCTCCCAAAGTCTGGCTGGCAATGACGGGCATGAACTCATGCTGGAGGACAAAGCAGGCGCGGAACGCATCGCCGTGCACAGCGCCCGGGATCTCGAACTCCACGCCACCCGCGACCGTCGCGCCAGTATTGATCGCCATGAGCGCGTTCATATCAGTGGCGACAGCATCGAATCCCTGGTGGGCACCCGCCACACCAGCATAACTGGCGAGCGACGCACCAACGTGGCCGGACAGGAATCGCTCGCAGTTGGGGCTGCACTGCATGTGAAAGCCGGCCAGAACCTGCACCAGCAGGCGGGACAGGCACTCCATTACAAGGCAGGTCAACGTCTCGTCATTGAAGCCGGGACGGCCATTCATCTCAAGGCCGGTGCTGGCAGCATTGTGTTGGACGCGTCTGGCGTTCACCTGAATGGGCCGATGATCGGTTTGAATGGTGGCGGTGGCGGTGGCGCGGCATCTGCGGCCAGTCCACAGGGACCTAAATCAGTTACCGCACTCCGCCCCTCCAGGTCCGGCCGGAAGCTGCAGGTTTTAGCCGATAAACCACTGCATTTAGTCCCCATCCTGCCGTTTAAGGAACTCGACTCACAGGCGCCACCTTCACAGAGTCTGTTAAGGCCCGTCCAATCGACCACAGACACAGCGGAAGCAGCATTTGAACTTCTAGCGGAAACCGAGACTCAGCTTAAGAGCACCTTCGCTCAGGATCAGCTTGAGAGCTTCGCAGTAGACGTCTCTGAAGTCGTCTTCATTCGGTTCTTGATGAATATATTCGGTACGGATATTCCCGTTGCGGCGTACAGTCACCTGTATATGTCGATTAAGGAAAAACAGTTCCAGCCGCCGGAAATTGTCATGGTCAACGGCAATTCCCCTGCAGCCTACAACAAGATGGACCACAAAGTTTATATCTCCGAGTCCTTTGTCAAGCGGGCGGTCAAGGATGCCAATAGTCGAGTCCACCTACTTGCTGCGTTGGTTGAGGAGTACGGTCATTATCTGGACGATATGCTGCGTACGCATTTTTCAACGACCGGTGGCGACGCAACAGCCGATGAGGGGGCGAAATATACCTATCAGTTGTTCGACCTCGGCATCGAGCGTCAGTCCAGGCTTCAATTTGCCGACGTTCGTTCCAAGGAATACAACGGCCCCCTGCAACTGGAGTTTCATGACCTTCATGAGCGTGTGAAGCAGCTTGTCGATCAACCCTATCAGAGGGACGAGGATAATCTGGGTAGTTGGGAGTTTTTTGGCGCGGGAATGGGAGACCTGGACGATCCCGACTCGTATGGACATGAAAGAATCGAACTTGTACTCAGTAACGCGCGGTTTAGTAATGCCGAGATTAAAAAAATCTACTTTGGCAACTGGCTCAGAGACTTTTCACAGATCATCGACCCTCAAATCATCCGGCCAACTCCCGAACTGGTTGCAAAGGTATATGAACAACGCAAAGCGCGGGGGCTCGGGCCTCTACTGGAGTTGATCGGCTCAGGACTATCAAGGGAGGCCTTGACCAAGCTGGTTGCCGTACTGGCCGCAAAGGAATTCGGCCAGGAAGCTTATCAGCTACTAAAGGGGCCAGACGGTCCACAGATTCTAGGTGTCTATCGACCCGAGCAGCATATAGATAATCCCATGCCAGCCGGCGATCCAGACACCTGGGAAGATGCCAGCCAGATCGACACAGCTTTTGCGCCTCCCCCCACGGTCGCTCAGCTTGGTCTGGATACAATCCGAGGGATGAAGAACTACATCGCCACCCCCACGCCAGCGCAAGCATTCCCAACTGCACGGGAATACATGGAGCAGCAACTTCGATTAGCCATGGCAGCCGGGCGTACCGACGAAGGATTGCGGCATTTCGGGCAGGCACTCCACGTGCTGGAAGATTTCTTTTCCCATTCGAACTTCGTTGAGCTGAGTTTGATCAAACTCGGCTATCCTGTGTACCCCTGGGTCGAGGTCCCGGACGGCGCCACTCGCATTCCCTTGGTGACCGGCAGATTTGGGCGATACGACGTATTGGCAAGCATTGGGCCCAAAATCGCGGAACTGTTCCCCGTTGAATATGAGGCGTACGAGCGACAGGGGCCGGGCGAACGTAGTGCGACCGAGGAAGCAGTTCTCATCGTGCTTCGGGATCTCGCACAGTCCCAGAGCCTTGATCCGTCAAAGGCATCTCCGGTCTACGTCGGACGCGACTATGCGAAATGGCTGGAGCAGTATGAAAAGTATCTCCAATTAAGGGACGAGTTACGGTCCAGATCGGACAACATCGTTGCGCAGTACGCCTTGAAAGCGCTTCATAATCTGGGCTGGATGTTCACCTTAATTGCAAACTTTTCTATACATTACACCTTGCAGACAATCGCTCACTCGATTGATGATACGCAAAGCCTAACTACCTCGCTGGGAACCGACCCAACTCACAGTCAGCTGGGTAAGGATCATGAGAATCATCACTTCCATACGCTCGCGGCACAGGTCGCTGAAGAAGCCGTCTTGCAGGTTGGCGCCTCAATGGAAGCGTACTGGAGTGATAACAAGTCTGTATCTCCGGTGGAAATCGCCTCGGCATACCTAGCGCACCCAACAGACTTGAACGACTTTGATGGC
>CAYXVO010000280.1:0-4384 GCA_964467875.1 uncultured Pseudomonadales bacterium
CCCAGTCACTTTTGTCAGGCCCCTTCGGGCCTTCGTATGCCTGACTCTCGCCGCCGCTACCGTGGGTTGCGGGGGCGGAGACAGCTCTAAGGAGGTGCCCGGGGAGGAGGGACGTGGCTTTATCGTGCAGGGCGCGTTTCTGACCGGCGCCTTTGTACCGGCGAATGCGGATGCGCTTTATCTGCAGACGGGAGTTAGCAGTCGCGGACGTTGGGGTGGTACCAATCTCGTACGCTGGAGTGATCACAAGACCAACAAAACCTATGCGGGCTCGTTGGACCTGTACGTGCGGGGCTCCACCAACGGGCGACTGGTGTATCGTAATGCCCGCTCGGTGTGGGGTGGGACGGAGCCGGATGGCAACGTTTTCTTCATGATGGGGCCCGGTAAAGGCCTTACGGTGTCGGCGCGGATGCCGGAGGGCGGACAGACTCTTGATATTGCTGACCTTGAAGGTGAGTTCACCTGCCTGCGCAGTTTTCCCACGCCGAGACCGTTTGCCGATGGGGAAGAGGGTACCATTCCGGAGAATAGCGCCCTCCACAAACACAGCCTGCAGTTGCTGACAGCAACGTTTACGCCGGGCTCCGCTGCCGTGGACTTCGAAGTTCTGCAGGATACCCGTGGCGTGCTCCCGAGTCCCACAACGGGCTTTTATGAGTTGGATGCCAATGGACGCTTTCGCCTGACGGAAGATTCCTCGGTTCCGGTCAAGCAGCCGCTCGAGAAAGAAGAGATCCTACGTGGAGGCGCCTTTCAGAAACAGGAGCAGTTCCTGTTCGTGTCCTACATGACAGTCCCGTCTCAGCCATTGCTGTCGGAAGTGGCCGGGGCCTCACCCGCCACGGGGCCGGACCCAGTGGAGACAGCTGGCTTTATGGTTTGTCTAAAAGGTGGAACCGCGATGAGCGAGGCGGATCTGAACGGTGAGTTCTGGTATGCCCATAGCCGATCGCTGGACGTAACGCCTGACGCTTCGAGTTTTAATCATGAGCAGACCTATGGCCACATCAAAGCTGATGGAGCCGGTCACTTGCGCCGGATCGAGTGTAAGAGCCCGACGGTATTGCGCGAATGGGAAATGGACTACAGCGTACAGCCTGAGGGGCAGCTTGAGGTCACCGGGGATACGCTGGCCTTAACGGGCATTCTCAACGTTGATGGCAGTCTCGCGTTGGTGATGCGGCCAGGGACTGAAACTGATTTTGGATTCGATATCTGGACCAAGAAGCTTGGCGCCAGTGATTGCCCTACCGATTAGACGGCGGCCCGACGGAACTTCAGGCCGACCGATTTATGCCTGACTGCGAGAGCTTGTCTAACAAGGCCAATGGATGGCCTGACCCAGAAATAATGGAGGAAGAGCGGTGACTGCACCTGATAACAGCGGTCCGGCAGGCGATGCGGTAGACCAATCAGTGAACTCGCCGGAGCACTGGCGCAAGCGCTACGAGTTACTGACTGACGTCATGGGGTTGCTCGCCTATGACTGTGACCTAGATACGGGTCTTATCCTGTGGCACTCCGCGGATAAAACATTTCTGGGCTACGGGGCCGGTGAGCTGAACGGAGGCGAGGCCGAGTGGGCGGGTCGGGTCCATCCGGACGACCTGGAGGATGCCCAACGGCTGCGCCAGGATGCCTGGCGGGAGCAGACCCGTTATGACCTGGAATACCGCTTTTTGCACCAGGATGGCAGTTACCGCTGGCTGCATGACCGGGGTGCTTTCTTGGCGGGGGAAAGTGGTCAGGACGGCGTATTGGCGGGCCTTATCGAGGATGTCACCGAGCGCCGTGAACTGGAACAGGAGCTGGCACGCCAGACCCGCACCGATGCCGCAACCGGGGCCCTGACCCGGCGCCACTTTCTGGCCGAGGCCGAGCAGGAGCTGGCGCGCGGCCTGCGCTACAGTCACCCGTTATCCATCTTGATGCTCGATATCGACCACTTCGGCGAGGTCAACAATACCCACGGACGCGACGCCGGTGAACGGACCTTGCAGAATCTGGTCGAGCTTTGCTGGGAAAACCTGCGCCATGTGGATCATGTGGGGCGTATGGGGGGCGAGGAGTTTGCCGTGCTACTGCCCGAAACCGGCCGGGCGCGGGCGCTGGAGATTGCCGAGCGACTGCGTTCGGCGGTGGAGCGTTCCGTGGTGCAGTTGGCGTCCGGCGTGCTGTTGCGGGTGACCATTTCCGTGGGCGTTGCGTCCTACAAGGGCGATGGCGATCTGTATTCGTTGATGCGCCGTGGCGATTTCGCCTTGTATGAAGCCAAGCGCAGTGGGCGTAACCGCGTTTGTGACGGCTAATAGCTAATGGCTAGTCCGTCAGAAAAAGCACGGGGAGAGTCGATAAGGCTCTCCCCGTTTTGCATAAAAGGCCCATAACATCCGTGTCAGGGCAATAACTCGTAGCGCAGGGGTTAGAATCCCTTGCTGACCTGGAGGGCAACTCCCCATGCATCAATTTCATATTTCGCATCTAGATTGGCGTTACCGAAGGGGGCGGATTCGCCGACCCGAAACTCATTCTCGTCGACTTCGATATCGTCAATGATGAGATAGCCAAAGGCGGTATCGACCATCCAGCCTGACTCTGGCTCTTTCCAGCCCGCGCCCAGCGTGAGCCAATGCCGATCAGAGGAAGGTACCCGCGCTGTTCGAAATTCTTCCTTTACCGGCGACTCATCCCAGGCGTAGCCCGCCCGCAGGGTCCATTGGGGACTGAGGTGGTAGGCAGCTCCCACGGCCGCGGACCAGGTATTCTCCCAGTTCTCCGGTACGTGACCGATAATGCTGCCGACTGCACCGTATTTGGGGCCGGTCACAAAATTGGTTAGTACTCCGCCCCCTTGATCGGACCATATGTCGAGATTCTCGAACCGGCTCCAGCGTGTCCAGGTCGCGCCCGCCAGCAACGTCCATTGCTCATTGAAATCATGCTTTAGCGCAATAGTGGCTGTTTCAGGTGTGGGCAGGGGGACTACGGCGTCCTCCTTGAGTTTGACGAATTGGCCGGGTGTCGCGCCAACTAATGCGCCGAATGGTCCCGTCAGTTCGGCTTCGCCTTCCAACTCCAGGTCAGTTTCGGATCGATAGGTTAGGCCTATGTTGGTCGACTCTGTTGGGGAAAAGAGCACCCCAGCGGTCCAGCCAAATTCCAAGTCATCGCCTTCGGTATCGAAGTAGCCGTCAGGAAGGAGTGGGCTCTGGTCAGAGTAATCAACCCATTTAGTAATGCGTCCTTCCGCATATTGGGCATTGAGTCCGAAGCCTAGTGACAGTTGCTCGGTCAGTTCGAAGGCAAAGGATGGCTGGATCGTGATCACTTGCACTTCGGTTTTGTCAGCGAAGTAACGTCCTACAAAGTCGTTGTCGTAGTTGGCCTTGAGACCGTAGGGAACATAAATTCCGATACCCGTGGCGAAGCGGTCCCACGTATGAGTGAGGTAGAGGTTCGGAATCACCGAGGTACCAATGAAATCCCCGCCATCATCGCCAATAACCGGAGCTCCAACGTTGTTCGTAGCCGTACCTGAAAACTCCGGGTCAACCTCTATCACGGAGGCACCAAAGGAAAGCTGGGTGCCTTTCAGTTTGGTCATCCCGGCCGGATTGAAAAACAGGATTCCGGCGTTTTCCGGATTGGCCGCAGCACCGGCGTTCGCGGTGCCAGAAGCATGAGCACCCTGTTCGTTGAGGGCGTAGCCACCGGCGATGCCCAGCTGGGGCCAGATTGCTCCGGTTGCCACAGTAGCGATTGCCACCACCAAGGGTTTACGAGTCTTCATGAGTTCCCCTCTACGCTGAGTATGTTTCTCGTTTTCTCTCAGCCAGTATACAGAGCGGGTTTTGGGCTCCCTAGTCAGCTGCATGGGCGCCTGGTTCAGCGAATTTAGGCTGTTTCCGAGGGATAGGAAGAGCATGCAGTGGGGGTGCTGGAGAAAAGAGTAGTGTTCATTTTCCTATTGACCCGATCTCCGGGTTTGGTTAGTTTTAGCCTCATGCCGACATTCAATATGCTTCTCACCAATCTCCTCCTGACAGGCCTACTAAGCTTGGGCCGACTGCTGCGCCTAGCGCACTGATACCTCGCCCCTTCGGTTCCGGTTATCAATTTGCAGTAAAAGCCCGTCCCGGGTTCAGGTTTGGAGAGTTCAGCATGTCTTGCACCAATTCCTTCCAGCGCTCATTGCTCCTCGCGGTTCTACTACGACTGCGCTGCGGTTGCCGTGCCTAGCGTTTGTGGCAGCACGGCGGCCTGACTTCAGCCACGCAGTCAATTTCATTGTTATCGCTGGAGAATGAATCATGTTGCAGCAGCCTCAGACCAAATACCGTCGTTTCCCCGCCATCAACCTCCCGGACCGTACCTGGCCGGA
>CAYXVO010000281.1:0-794 GCA_964467875.1 uncultured Pseudomonadales bacterium
CATTACCGACCATGCCCAGGACATGTTGGGCGACGTGGTTTTCGTGGAGGTGCCGGAAGTAGGCGCCGAGCTGGCTGCGGGCGATGAGGCTGGCGTGGTGGAATCCGTCAAGGCGGCCTCCGATATCTTCAGTCCGGTCAGTGGCGAAGTCGTCGAGATCAACGAGGCGCTCGAAGAGAGTCCTGAGCTCGTGAATAGCGATCCGTACAATGATGGCTGGTTTTTCAAGATCCGCATCAAGGACAAGACTGAGCTTCAGTCCCTGCTGAACGCCGAAGGCTATGCAGAGGCCTGTGAGTCAGAAAGCTAAGTGATTTTTCACAACCTACTATGCGATTGCTGGACTGCGTTGGACTTGCACTACGACGCCTAGTCCGCCTTGTCCAGAATCCGCTGGTGACGGTTGTGAGATAGGTACTAAGCCACGGATCAGACGTTGAGACAGCCGTTTCCAGCGCCTCGGTCCGTTGATCGGGGCGTTTTTTCTTTTGCCGAGTAAGACCACGAGGCCTCTATGCCGTTCATTCCGCATACCGAAGCTGATGTCAGGCACATGCTCGATGTGCTGGGTGTACCCTCCATCGATGCGCTGTTTGATGAAATCCCCTCCCATTTGCGCTGCCGCAGCCTGGCGGGCCTGCCCGAAGGCTTGAGCGAAATGGAGATGGTGCGGGTCATGTCGGAACGGGCACAGCAGGATTCGGCTGCTCTCTGTTTCATTGGCGCCGGTGCCTATGAACACCACATTCCGGCGGCAGTGTGGGATGTGGCGACGCGCGGCGAGTTCATGACGG
>CAYXVO010000281.1:804-4376 GCA_964467875.1 uncultured Pseudomonadales bacterium
ATCTGAATCCAGTCAGGGCACATTGCAGCTGATTTACGAATACCAGTCCATGATGACGGCCTTGACCGCCATGGACGTTTCCAACGCGTCTTTGTATGACGGTGCGTCTGGCCTGGCGGAGGCGGTTCTGATGGCGGTGCGGGCGCATCGCAAGTCCAAAAGCCGCCGGGTCCTGGTGGCCGGCTCAGTCAGCCCGCTCTATCGTCAGGCGGCCCAGGCTATTGTTGGCAATCAGGATATCGAACTGGTGACAACCGGCTTTGATGCTGAATCCCTGCAGGTTACAC
This sequence comes from uncultured Pseudomonadales bacterium, assembly GCA_964467875.1. GTDB lineage: Bacteria > Pseudomonadota > Gammaproteobacteria > Pseudomonadales > Oleiphilaceae > JAEZAA01. The sequence goes on from CAYXVO010000281.1 coordinate 1,092, forward strand.
CCGAGCATTTGCAGGCCTATGCGGGGGAGGACTTCGCGGCGCTGGTTATTGCCCAGCCAAATTTTTTCGGGAGTCTGGAGGATGTGCATGCGCTGACCGATTGGGCTCACCTGCACAATCTGCTGGTTATTGCCGTGGTTAATCCTACTGCGCTCGCGATTCTGGTGCCGCCCGGACAATGGGGTGAGAAGGGCGTCGATATCGCTGTGGGAGACGGCCAGCCCCTGGGTTTGCCGCTGTCATCCGGTGGCCCATACTTTGGCTTTATCTGCTGTCGGCAGGAGCTGGTGCGCCAGATGCCAGGGCGTATTATTGGCCGGACGGTGGATCTTGAGGGCAAGCTCGGCTACGCCCTCACGCTGCAGGCCCGTGAACAGCATATTCGCCGCTCCAAGGCGACCTCCAATATCTGTACCAACCAGGGACTCGCGGTCACGGCGGCGACCATCTACATGAGTCTGATGGGACCGGATGGCCTGGCCCGTGTTGCGTCCGCATCCCATGACAACACGCGTCGGCTCCGGCAGCGTCTGGAGCAGATTCAGGGCGTCGAGGTTCTCGGTAGCGACGCCTTCTTTCATGAGACTCTATTTCGTGTCCAGCGCCCGGTGCAGGAGGTTCTGACGGCCATGGCGGAGCAGGGTGTTCTGGCGGGCTATGCGGTCGAGCAGGATTACCCGGAACTGGCGAACTGCATTTTGGTGTGCGCCACCGAAACCAAGAGTCAGCAGGATTTGGATCGTTATGTATCGCTGCTGGCCGATGTGCTGAATCCAGCGGAGGTTTCTCCATGCTGATTTTCGAACGCGGTGCCTCCGGTCGTCGAGCCACGGCGCAGGCGCCCAAGCAGACGCCAGAGTTCAGCGGCATTCCGGCCGCCTTGCGGCGGCGCAATCCGGCACCACTGCCGGAGGTGTCTGAGTTGCAGGTGGTACGGCACTACACCAACCTGTCGCGGAAAAACTTCTCCATCGACACCCAGTTCTATCCGCTGGGCTCCTGCACCATGAAGTACAACCCGCGGGGCGTCCATCGGGCGGCCTTTCTGCCCGGGTTTTTGCAACGTCATCCGCTGGCGCCCGAATCCCATAGTCAGGGATTCCTGTCCTGTGTGTACGACTTGCAGGAGTTTCTGAAGGAGGTCACCGGCATGGCCGGTGTCTCGTTGGCGCCCATGGCGGGGGCTCAGGGCGAGTTCGCCGGCGTGGCCATGATCAAGGCTTACCACGAGTCGCGTGGGGATTTTAGGCGGACCGAGATACTGGTGCCGACCGCTGCCCATGGTACGAACCCCGCCACCGCCGTGATGTGTGGTTATAAAGTGCGGGAGATCCCGGTTGACCGGCACGGTGATGTGGACCTGGAGGCCCTGCAAGGCGCCGTGGGGCCGTACACGGCCGGCATCATGCTGACGAATCCATCAACCTGCGGCGTGTTCGAACGCCGTATCGAGGCGGTTGCCAAGGCGGTTCACGAGGCTGGCGGACTGCTGTACTACGACGGCGCCAATCTCAACGCGATTTTGGGCAAGGTGCGCCCCGGCGACACGGGCTTCGACGTGATGCACATGAACCTGCACAAGACCTTTGCCACGCCTCATGGCGGCGGCGGACCCGGAGCGGGCCCGGTTGCGGTCGGGGAGCGGTTGCTGCCATTCTTGCCAACGCCCATGGCGGGCAAGGTGGATGATGGCCAGGGGCGGGTGCATTACACGCGCCTGGATATGGCCCAGTGCCCGCAGTCCATTGGCCATCTGTCGGCGTTCATGGGCAATGCCGGCATCCTGCTGCGCGCCTATGCCTATGCCTTGCTGCTGGGGCGAGAAGGTATGCAGCGGGTCGGCGAGTATGCCACGCTCAATGCCAATTATATGGCCAAGCGACTGGCTGATGCCGGTTTTCAGCTCGCTTATCCGCAACGGCGCGCGACCCATGAGTTCATCATTTCATTGAGCCCGCAGGAGCAGCAGTACGGGACCAATGCCATGGACTTTGCCAAGCGGCTTCTCGATTACGGATTCCATTCGCCGACCACCTATTTCCCGCTGCTGATTCCGGAGTGCTTTCTGATTGAGCCAACGGAGACCGAATCTATCGAGGAGCTGGATGGCTTTATCGACGCGATGACGGCCATTTTGCAGGAAGCCGAAACCTCACCCGAGCTACTGAAGGGCGCGCCCCTGACCTTGCCGGTACGACGTCTGGATGACGTTAAGGCGGCACGGGAACTGAATCTTTCCTATTCATCGCGTCCAGACGCCTCACCTAAAGAAGCCTGAAAATGACACTACCTGTACTGCGTCTTCGTGACCGCGCCGACAGCCGGCTGCGCGCCGGCCATGTCTGGATTTACAGCAATGAAATCGACGTGGGCCAGACGCCCTTGAAAAACCTGGCGCCGGGTGCCCAGGTGGCGATCGAGACCGTACGTGGCAAGCCGCTCGGCGTGGCGCTGGCGAATCCCTCCACCCTGATCTGCGCGCGTCTGTTCAGCCGCGATCCCGAGGCGCGCATGGACCGTTCACAGCTGGTTCATCGCTTGAAAATTGCCTTGGCGCTGCGTGAGCGGTGCTTTTCCACGCCTCATTACCGGCTGGTTTATGGCGACAGCGATGGCCTGCCGGGGCTGGTCATTGACCGCTTCGGCGACGCCTGTGTGGTGCAGATTTCCGTCGTCGGTATGGAGCTGCTGAAGGCGGACATTGTCGACGCGCTCGATAAGGTCATTCGGCCCAGCACGCTGATCTTCAAGAATGACGGCAAGATGCGTGAGCAGGAAGGACTGCCCAGCTACGTGGAAGTGGTTCGCGGCTCAGCGGAAGGCGGAATCGAGTTGATCGAGAATGGGGTGAAGTTCCTGGCGCCGGTACTCGAGGGACAAAAGACCGGCTGGTTCTACGATCACCGCCTCAACCGGCAGTTTTTGCAATCCCAGGTGGCCGGCAAGCGCGTGCTGGATGTCTTCAGCTACATCGGTGGCTGGGGAATTCAGGCAGCGGCGGCGGGCGCTACCGAAACAACACTGATCGATAGTTCCGACTTCGCACTGGAATGCGCCCGGCGTAACGCTGCACTGAACGGCCTGGACGATCGGGTGAAGACGCTGACTGGCAACGCCTTTGAGAAGATGAAGGAGCTGTGCGAAGCCGGTGAACGCTTCGATGTGGTGGTTCTGGATCCGCCCGCGCTGATTCCGCGCAAGAAAGATCAGGATAAAGGCGAGCAGGCTTATGCCCAGGCCAATCGTCTGGCCCTGCGTCTGCTGGCCAAGGACGGACTGCTGGTC
>CAYXVO010000282.1:0-4360 GCA_964467875.1 uncultured Pseudomonadales bacterium
GCACGCATGAGCGCGGAGCTGGCGGCCCATGCCGCGCAGACCATGCAGGCCGGCTCCAAAAGCTTTGCAATGGCCGCCCGCTTGTTTGACCCGCCCACCCGGCGCAGCGTCATGCTGCTCTATACCTGGTGTCGCCATTGCGATGATCAGGTGGACGGCCAGCAACTGGGACGGGGGCGGTACCAGACCGACGGCCATGTTCTGCACGCGCTGGCGGCGGCGACGCGGCGGGCCTGTGCTGGCGAGCCCACTCGCGAACCGGCGTTCGCCGCCCTGCAGGCCGCCGTGCAGGCGCACGAGATTCCTGAGCGCTTCCTGGTGGAGCATCTGCAAGGGTTCGCCATGGATGTACGGGGGCACTGCTACCAGACCCAGGACGACACCCTGACCTACTGTTACCACGTCGCCGGCGTGGTGGGGCTTATGATGGCCTGGATCATGGGGGTGCGGGACGAGGCAACACTCGACCGGGCGTGCGACCTGGGCATCGCCTTTCAGCTCACCAACATCGCCCGCGATATCGTCGAGGACGCCGAAATCGGGCGCTGTTACCTGCCCGCCGCTTGGTTGCGCGAGCTGGGTTTCGACCCCGACACCTTTGCCGCGGAGATGCTCGCCGAGCGGCGCCATCGGCCGGCCCTGGTGCATCTGGCCGGACGCCTGACGGCCTTGGCCGAGGCCTATTACCAATCGGCGCGGGCCGGGTTGTCCGCCTTGCCGCTCCGCTCGGCCTGGGCCATCGCCACCGCGCTGGCGGTGTATCGGGAAATCGGGGTTCAGGTGCGGGCCCGGGGCGTATTGGCCTGGGATGAACGGGTCAGCACCAGCAAGGCCGATAAGTTGCGGCTGTTGCTCTGGGGCGCGGGTGCCGCACTCAGTTCACGGTATCGCACGCCTTCGCCGCGCCCAGTCGATCTCTGGACCCGCCCGTGCCGCTCAATCCCGCTCAAGCGCGCTGGCGCCGTACCTTGTTCAGCGCCTGTTTAAGGCGCGCGGGTGACGGCACGTACAGAAAGCCAAACGACACGCAACCGTCGCGGGTGTGCACCGCATGATGTAGGCGGTGCGCCTGATACAACCGCTTGAGATAGCCCCGGCGTGGCACATAGTGAAAAGGCCAGCGCCGGTGGACCAGCCCATCATGGGCGAGAAAATACAGAACGCCGTAGCCGGTCATCCCCGCGCCCACCCACTCCAGCGGATGCCAGCCGGACGTGCCCAGGGCGATCAGGACAATGGCAAGGCCGGCAAAGACCACCGCATAGAGGTCATTGGCTTCAAACCAGCCCCGCCGTGGCTCGTGATGGGAGCGGTGCCAGCCCCACCCCCAGCCATGCATGATGTATTTGTGGGCAAACCAGGCGAACGCCTCCATGCCGGCCAGCGTCACCAGAAATACCAGCGTATTCAGGACGAGGTTCACGGCATCTGGCGCTCCAAGGCTTCGCGCAAGGCGGTGGCGGACGTGAAGGTCTGTTGCTCAAGTATTTCCCGCTGGCTCAGCTGCAACCAGAGCACCTTGCCGTCCTGCTCCAGATGATCTGGCGCCACGCTGCTGTCCCAGTCCAGCAGGATCCGGTAGTTGGCCGACCGCATGGAAGGCACCAGAAACCAGCTCGTGATAAAACTTGGCATCTGGGACACATCCGCCACGTACAGCGCGTTGCGGGCCTCCAGATAGCCTTTCGGCTGGTCCTTGATGGCCTCGTCGACAATCCCGGCCGCCGTCCGGCTGCTGGCCACCAGCACCAGCTTCGTGGTGTCGGTCAGGCGGGCGGTTTGTTCAAATTGATCCTGCAGGGCAAAGGGCATCAGGCGTTCGCCTGGCTCCAGCGCCAGCGCGGTTCCGCTCAGGGTCGTCAGTAAGATTGCCGGTATCCGCTTCATTGTCTCCTCCTTGAGGCCGCGCATGCGCCGCTGGCCACTGTCACCGCTTCTCAAGTATATAGAGCCGCATAGAGAAGGTTGGCGGGGGGCTTCTTTGATGCCGTGGCGCTTGGCTCCATGATTAGTACTGACAATTAGTAATTTCAGTCGATAGTATAAATGCCATAGGGTGCGGACAACCGGTCGTGCCAATTCCATGCAATCACCGCTTGGCGCCCGACCGCCAAGCCGGATAAGCCAAGAGGTCATGACGTTCCCCATGCCCAGAGCTATCGAGCAGTTGGATACGAGGGCCCCACGGCATACGACCGGGCGCCGGTACCCGGGCTGGCAAGGCCGGCTGATTCCATGGCTGATTTGCGCGCTGCTGCTGAACGGATGCGTGTTGCCGCCACTGACGGATCGTACGGTGTCGCGTGCGCTACCCGCCGCGGAGGCAAGGGCGACCGGCCTGGGCCGGACGCTGGCGCCAAGCGTGGATGCCCACCCCGGTCTCAGTGGAATATACCCGCTGCCCGATCCGTTGGCGGCGTTCGCCGCGCGGGCGCTGCTGGCGGAGGCGGCGGAGCGTACCCTCGATATCCAGTGCTACATCTGGCATGGCGACACTACTGGCATGTTACTGTTCAAGGCTGTGCATGCCGCCGCCGAACGGGGAGTACGGGTACGCCTGCTGCTGGACGACAACGGTATTCCCGGCCTGGACGATGAGCTGGCCGCGCTCGACACCCATCCCAACATCGACGTGCGCCTGTTCAACCCGTTTCTGGTGCGTACGCCCAAGTTCATCGGTTACCTGACCCAGTTTCCCCAGGCCAACCGGCGCATGCATAACAAGTCCTTTACGGTGGATAACCAGGCCACCATCATTGGCGGTCGCAATGTCGGCGATGAGTATTTCGGAGCGACCCGGGACATGTTGTTCACCGACCTGGATGTGCTGGCGGTGGGGCCGGTGGTGAATGACGTTTCCGCCGATTTCGACCGTTACTGGATCAGCGGCTCGGCCTATCCGGCGTCGAGCATTCTGCCAGTGGCGGAGCCGGCACGGCGCCGGGAGCTGATGGCGCGAATTGCACTGCTGGAGCGGGAGGACGTGGCCACCACCTATCTCGACGCACAGCGTCAGTCGCATTTCGTGCAGGATATGCTGGAAGGCAGCCTGGCGCTGGAATGGGCAGAGACCCACATGGTCAGTGATGATCCCGCCAAGGGGCTGGGGTTGGCCGAGAAGGACGCCCTGCTGGTGACGCAGCTGGCGGATATCCTGGGTCATCCGCAGACCAACCTGGAATTGATCTCGCCCTATTTCGTACCCACCGAGGCTGGCACCGAAGCCTTTGTGGCGCTGGCCCGGCAGGGGGTCAAGGTACGGATTCTGACGAACTCCCTGGAAGCCACTGACGTGGCGGCGGTTCATGCCGGTTACGCCAAACGGCGCAAGGACCTGCTCGAGGGCGGCATTCGTCTCTATGAAATGCGCCGCACGCCAGGGAGCCAGCACCGCAACGCCAGTGCCGGCCCTTTCGGCAGCTCCGGCTCCAGCCTGCATGCCAAGACCTTTGCAGTGGACGATGCCCGCGTCTTCATCGGCTCCTTTAACTTTGATCCCCGTTCGGCGCACCTGAATACGGAGCTGGGCTTTATCATCGACAGTCCACGGCTGGCACGGCAAATGGATCGCCTGTTCAATGAGCGGGTGCCGTTGGAAGCCTATGAAGTGCAACTGGATGCCAATGCTGATCTGGTCTGGCTGGAGCGCCATGAGGGTGAGGTACTGCGCCATACCCGAGAACCGGGTGCCAGTCTCTGGCGGCGCGCCATGGTCTGGCTTCTGTCCCACCTGCCGATAGAATGGATGCTATAACCATTCGATGCTGGCCCCTGACGTCAGGGGCCGAAGCCACAAGGCAGCTACAGCGTCAGCCATGAGGGCTGATCGCTTCGCTGAGGAAACCAGTTTATGACCGACAACTTGGTTGATCGCAAGAATGCTCATCTGGACATCGTGCTGAATGGCCAGGTCCAGGGGGCTCAGGCGGATGCCGGATTCTCCCGTTATCGCTTCATCCATTGTGCGCTGCCGCAGCTGCATCTGGACCAGATCGACCTGTGCACGCCGTTGTTTCACAAAACCCTGCGCGCGCCGTTTCTGATCAGCTCCATGACCGGTGGCGCACAGCGGGCGGAGACGATCAACGCGCACCTGGCGGAAGCGGCTGAAGCGCTGGGTATCGCGTTGGCCGTCGGATCCCAGCGGGTCGCGCTGGAAACCGGCCAGGACCGGGGCCTGACCCGCGACCTGCGGCGTCTGGCACCGAGTATTCCTCTCTTGGCCAACATCGGTGCCGCCCAGCTTCTGACGCAGGGATCGGACTGGGCCCGGCGCGCGGTGGATATGATTGAGGCCGATGCCCTCATCGTTCATCTCAACCCCTTGCAGGAAGCGGTGCAGAACGGTGGCGACCGGGAC
>CAYXVO010000283.1:0-4331 GCA_964467875.1 uncultured Pseudomonadales bacterium
CATTTCACACGATCGCCAACCTGTACTTCCATGGTGGGTTTCATTCCCACATAGTCAAAACCGACGATTGCAACTTGCTTCACCGGTCTGCCATTTTCAATGGATTGTACAGGCGCGCCACTGATCGGGAGGTTCAGGCCCCTCTTGATCTTGATCATTAGCCCCGCCTACATTCTTGGAATTGAACTTCAGGCCGCCATCGGGTGAGGAATAGGGATCCGGATGGGAATCGTTCGAGAAATCTGTGATTTCACAGCCCTAAAATCGAGCGGCCTACCAGAAAAAAATCGCGGAAATTATAAAGGCAGTGGGTTATTTTTTCTACCTTAATAGCAGAAAACAATATGTTTTTACCTTATTGGATTCACCCTTAACGTTTACCCTTCCAGCGCAATTCGTAAAGGTCCTCCCGCCGATCTTTATAGTTGGTCACTGCACCTTCACTCCGCAGCCGCTTTAGCTTCTCCAGGTCGAGATCAACCAGGAGTTCCATTTCCGTATTCGGCGTCGTCTCGGACACGATAGCATCGTGAGGAAACGCGAAGTCTGACGGCGAATAAACCGCGGACTGGGCATACTGGATATCAACGCTATTGACCTCTGGCAGGTTGCCACAACTGCCGGCCAGCGCCACGTAACACTCATTTTCAATGGCGCGCGCCTGGGCACATCGCTGCACCCGCAAAAAGCCATTCTTGGTGTCCGTCCAAAACGGAACAAAGAGAATCTGCATGCCTTCCAGGCACAGCAGTCGTGCCAGCTCAGGGAATTCCACGTCGTAACAGATCAGAATCCCGATCTTGCCGCAATCCGTGTCAAACACCTTGAGCCTGTCTCCACCCGCCATGGCCCACTCGAACTTCTCCCCAGGCGTTGGATGGATCTTATACTGGCTCTCGACGGTTCCATCGCGCCGGCATAAATAGGCAACGTTATAGAGCTCACCATCAGCCTCCAGCACCGGCATGCTGCCAGCAATGATATTGATGTTGTAACTGACGGCAAAATGGGAAATTTCCTCGAGCATCCGGGGCGTATACCCGGCGAGCATTCGAATTGCCTCAATGGACTGGGTCTGGGACGTCAAGCCCATTAGAGGCGCGGTGAAGAACTCGGGAAATACCGCAAAATCGGCTTTATAAGACGACATGGAGCGGATAAAAAACTCTATCTGGCTCAACATGTCGCTGATTGCCGCAGTCTTGCGCATTTGCCATTGCACCACGCCAACGCGGACATTGGTCTTGGTGGTGCTGACCGTTCCTACGGTCCTGGGCTCGTAGAAAATATTGTCCCATTCCAGCAGTGCGGCGAAGTCTTCCGCAACTGGCCCTTGAGGGTTGCGCCGCAACAGGCGTTTCATATCGAAATTATTGTTCAGGAAGAAGGTCAGGACCGTGTCATGGATCTGCCGCCGCTCAACCTGATCGATATATTCGGACGCGGACATCCTAGCCTGGTGGCCAGCATACTCGCTTAGCCTGCAGCCCAGCAGGATCGCCTTCAGATTCTCTTCCCGGCAGATTTCCTTGGAGGCCTCCAACAAGCGCTGCCCGAGGCGGAGATCACGATAGTCGGGGGCGACAAAGACATCGAGACCATACAGACTATCCGCCAGATCATCATGGGGAGCCACAGTGCCCCGGATCAGGAGGTCCTGGTACTGATCGGGATCACTGTAACGCGTGTAATCCACTCGCACCGACAACAAGCCCGCCACCAGCACACCGTTATCCTCGATCGCAATCTGACCGCGAGGAAAGGCGCTCACCAATCGGTCAAAGTCGCGGCGCGACCATTTAACACGATCTTCGTCCGGATAGGCACGCTCCCACAGACGGGACACCGCGAGGTAGTCCTCCTGAACCAGGCTACGGAGTTTAAGATGGTGTTCGGTGGACGATGTCATTCCTCTCCCCTTCGTAGAAACGGCTCACAACCTGCGCAAGCGCGAAGTCGCAGTAACGGTCAGTTCTCCAGTGAAGCCCGACCGTGGCGCCAAACGACGTATTATGCCACAGAATTTGGAGTCGAGCCGACGCTGGTCCAGCACCGTTCGGCCGTCCTCTCGCCCCAGACCACCCCGAGTCCCTCATACCATAAAGCACCTGCCACACTGGGCAAACGGTAAAGCCATCTATAGCCTAGGAAGGATTACCGCGAGGACAAGGAGCGACACCATGACCGAGACGAGTATTGCGAAAGTCATAGAGATTTCGGCCGAGTCACCGAAGAGTTTTGAAGATGCCATTCAGCAAGGCATTCAAAAGGCTTCCGAGACCGTCAAAAACATCAAGAGCGCCTGGGTAAAGGAGCAGGAGGCGAAGGTGGAGAATGGGCGGGTATCGGCCTATCGGGTGATGCTCAAGGTAACCTTTATCGTTCAATAACGCCGGACGCCTTCGCACGAGCAAAGTCCTTGCCGCCCACGACGACGCAGTCCCTACCGGCGGCCTTGGCCGCGTACAGCGCCTCATCCGCATAATAGAGTAACTGCTCAACGGTTAGATTCTGGTCGGATTCATTGCAGCACACGCCGATGCTGCCGGACGTGCGGACCTCTTCGCCACACTCCAGTTGCACCACGATTTTGCGCAGTCGGGCCCGGACCCGCTCAACCTGAATCAGCGCGCCATCGGTATCCGTACCAGGCAGGACGATCAGGAACTCTTCCCCACCCCAGCGTCCAACCAGATCATTCTGCCTGATGCTCTCGCGCAGCGCCTGTGCCGCCAGCACCAGCACCTGATCACCAACCTGGTGGCCCCAGGTATCGTTTATGACTTTGAAATGGTCCAGATCCACAATCACGATCGTCAACGGCGGCCCCTGTTGCTGACTTCGCCCCTGTTCACGATTGAGGTAGGACATGATGCTACGTCGATTCGACAACCCGGTGAGTGAGTCGGTCACGCTCAGCAGCCGCACTTCTTCTTCGCGCCGTCGCCAGCGACGCAACACGTAATAGGCGACCGCGAGCAAAGTCAGCAAGTGGGGCGCCATGAACAAATACATGTTGATGGCCCAGAAGCCTGAGAGCGCCTCACCCTCTCCACCAAACTCACGTACGATCGGCGCGTATTCTAGATAGCCCTGAACCGTCAGATAACTGAGCGTGAGGTGCGCAACCAGCGCCGTCGCCAACGCCCCCAGCACAGCCCAGCGATTGAACAAGATAAAGCCAACCCCGGGGGCGCCGGTGAACACTGCGCCGGTCGGCAGCGTTAACGTACCGATGGTATAGCTCGCGTAGCAGAGCGAGAGAGCGTAATACTGCGCGGCCACATGCTCATACCAAAGCCGATCACCAAAGACGCGCTTCGCCAGAGGCAGGAGCACAAGCATTAACAGCGGGACGAATGTCAGCCAAAGATAAATCGTGGAGTTCGCTTCAAGGTAGGCGACATTGACATACTGACGGGCATCGGGCATGCGTGCCACAGAATAGGTCCAAAGCCCGTAATGGGTATGTAACGCCAGAGTCATCACCGCCAGGACTGACGCTTTCATGGTGGAACTCCACTCCAGCGGGTTCCCAATCCACTTCGAAAAAAGTGCTGCAAATTTCATCGCGCTCTGTTACCACACAGATCCATAGACAACGACCCAGCAACGCCCGCACTTCCATAATGCCCCTGTCATTTACCACAGGGATACAAGCCCTCAAGGTTTCTCGGCAGCGCAAGCCGACTCGACACTGCCGCCCCCTGAGAAGATTGCACCTATCACGTTACAGTATTAGGTTACCGCATTACCTTTCAGCATTAAGGACCCTTCAGTATTTAAGGACCCTTCAGTATTTAAGGATAGTCCAATCCGTGGTGCTGGCCCGGCCATGCACCCAAAGCTCAGCGTTTACACATCTTCAATTTCAGACGGCTTCAGTCTCAACTCCTCTCTATCAGTCTCAACCCCTATCTAATAGCCCTATCCATTAGCCCACCTATTGTTCTATCTAATAGCCTCGATCCCGGGCCACCGCCAGAGCAGTTGACATCGTTTGACAATTCAACCGATCCCCCCCGCTCATCACTTACTGAAAATGCTAGCAAGCTCGCATATTTGGGCTAGGCCGCGCCATTTGGCCTGGGTGTAGCAAGACCGCTCTCTATACTAAGAACCGGCGCTGTAGCAGGAAATGATTCAGACAACCCTCACCGATGCGAGCCACAAATTTTGCAAAAGCGCCCCTTAACTCAGCCCTTGCGACAGGAACAAGATCATGCACCTCACCCGACTCGGATTGATCGCCGACACCCATAACCTGCTCCGCACTGAAGCCCTTCAAGCCTTGGCGGGCGTAGACCGAATCATTCACCTTGGTGACATCG
>CAYXVO010000284.1:0-4321 GCA_964467875.1 uncultured Pseudomonadales bacterium
CCTTGGTCAGAAGCTCATGATCCTGCTCCGGCAGCACCACCAGGACCTGATCGAACTCCGAGCCCTGGCTTTTATGGATGGTCATGGCAAAGGCCGGCTCAACCGGCGGCAGGCGGCTGACGGCAAGGTCGCGCACGCCGTCGGGCTGGGCCGCGCCGTCGGGCTGGGTAAAGTAGGCCCGCAGCTGCTGGCGCTGGGGGCACCCCAGCACCACGCCGATATCGCCGTTGAATAGGTTCAGATCGTAGTCGTTGCGCAGGACCAGCAGGGGCTGGCCGGCATACCAGGTGGTGGCATGGCCGAACAGGGCGGTCTCGATGGCCCGGTTCAGGCTGTTGACTCCCATTGGACCCTCACGCAACGCCGCCAGCACCCGGAACTGCTCGAATGCCTGCAGCACCGCCTGCGGCGGCGCGCCCGCGCGCACCAGTGCCCGATAGCGGTGATAGCCAGCCACCGCCTGCGCCGTCAGGTTCGCCGGGGATTCAGAATCCGGACGCTGCCAGAGTACCTGGTGCGCGCACTGCAACGCCGCTTCCAGCGCGTCCCAGTTCTGGCTATTGATAGCCGCCGCCACCTGCGCCAGATCCGTGGAAAAACGGTAGCTGCGCCGCAGGCGACACAAGGAATCCTGCAGGACCGGCGCCACCGCTTGGCTGTCCGCGTCCGCCTGGACCGGCACCGGGTAGCCGGTCAGCTCCCGCAGCGCCTCTGCCAAGGCCGGGCTATAGCTTGCCGGCTGGCCCTGGGGTGCGATATCCGCCAGCACGCTGCCCGCCTCCACCGAGGCCAGCTGGTCGGCATCCCCCAGCAGAATCAAGCGGGCCTGGGCCGGCAAGGCACTCAGCAGGCGCGCCATCAGCGCCAGATCCACCATGGAGGCTTCATCCAGCACCAGCACATCCAGATGCAGCGGATTGTTGCGATCGTGGCTGAAGCCGCGGCCGTTGGCGCGGGCACCGAGCAACCGGTGCAGGGTTTCCGCCCGCTCCGGGATACGCTCGGCCAGTGTCGGCGGCAATCCCTGTTTCGCCCGCCGGATGGAGTCGGTCAGGCGCAGGGCGGCCTTGCCGGTGGGTGCCACCAGCCGGATCACCTGGGGCTTTTTGCCGGACAGCCCAGACCCCGCTGGCTCCGCCAGCAACAGGGCCAGCAGTTGGGTCACCACCCGGGTCTTGCCCGTGCCGGGACCGCCGGTGATCACCGCCAGCGGTCGCAACAGGGCCAGCGCCACCGCCACGGCCTGCCAGTCCACCTCCGGCGCGGCCGCTGATGCATCGGATCGAAACAGCTCGTTGAACAGCCCGCGCTGCGCCGGCGTCAACGCCCGACTGGGCTGGCAGGCGCGTGCCTCTAGCGCCTCCCGAACCTGTTGCTCATAACACCAGTACTTGTGGAGATAGAGGCGCGGGCCCGCCAGGATCAGAGGTGCCAGCTCGCCCGCCGCGCCGACGCCCGGCAGGTCACGCAGATCGTCTGCGGTCAGCCGGGCCACCTGTTGCCGCAACGGATGCCCGTCGGCCAAGGCAAATGGCTGGCTCGGCAACTGACGCAGATCCAGACACACCTCGCCTTGACCCACCTGATAGCTGAGCAGCGCTGCCGCCAGTGCCAGGTGCTCCGCGTCCGTACCCGTCAGCTGCGCGCGCTCCACCAGCAAGTGTGCCAGATGCAGATCCAGCCAGCGCGCGCGGCACTGTCCCAGCCGGCTCGCCTCGTGCAACTGGCGCAGGATGGGTGGGTGCAGGCCACTCATTGCGGCTTAGCCTCCCGCACCCTGCGTGTTCCTGCGTGTTCCTGAGTCCGCCTGGGATCGCGTGCGCTTGGGCGATCTGCGCGCCTGTTTGTGCTCCCGCAACAGAGCATCCAGACGCGCGATCAAACGAGCCGACGGACGTTGATGGAACACCCCGTACGGTTGCTCGTTGTCCGGCGCCATGCCCCGCAGGAACAGGCAAAAGACGCCGCCGAAGTGACGCTCGTAGCGGTACGCCGTGCCCAGCCGATAGCGCAGCAACCGATGCAGGGCCAGGGCATAGAACAGGTACTGAAGATCGTACTGATGCTGGCGCACGGCCTGCAGCATGGCCGCCTGGTGATAATCCCGCACCCGTGGCCCCAGGTGATTGGATTTGAAGTCCAGCACGAAGTAGCGTCCCTGGTGCTCGCACACCAAGTCCACAAACCCCTTGAGCTGGCCCCGCACCCGCTCGAAATCCAACGTCGGTGCGACGCTCTCACGCCCTGGATCGTTCTCCAGCAGCAAGGCGCGCAGGGTCTCGGCCTCCAGTTGGCCGACCGGAACATGAAACTCCATCTCGATGAGGCGGGATTCCGGGCTGAGTCGGGACAGGCTCAAATCCTGCGGCGATTTTACATCCTGCGACCGTTTCACGTCCTGTGATGAGGTTACGCCCTGTAATAGGCGTGCGCCCACCACATCCCGCAGCCAATCGCAGAACACCGGCGCCCAGAGTTCGCGGTCATAGCCATGAACCCGCAATTTGTCCCGCACCAGGGCGTCCAGGTCCGGATGCACCCCAGTGCGCAGCGGCTGTAACGTGCGGTAATCGATGGCCTCCAGCAACTCATGCATGAGGGTGCCGGCCCGGGCGCCCTTGGCGAAGTCGCGAATGCTGAGCGTGGTTGTCGCCAGCTCATCCGCCGGGCTGTCCTCCTCGGTCAAATCCAGCTCGCTCTCCAAAGGCAGTGAACGGGCCTCGCCGCCCTGCACCAACGAGGAAAAACTGGCCAGTCGCCAGTCTTCGGCAATGAACCCGCGAAACTCCCGGGCCCGGGCTGCCTGATGCTCGGCATGGGGCGCCGTGTATCGTGCGGGGGCGGGCAATTCCACCAGTGCCATATCGCCAGCGGCCGTGTTCTGTACTTGTTCAAGCGCGGCCCGCAGCCGGGCCTGATCGGAAGCCAGCAACGCGGCCTCTTCGCCACCCAGTAGTCGACCCAGGGCGGAGTCCGCCAGATCGCCGCCACGGCTGCTTTGATACGGCGCCACGCCTAAAAACACCTGATGGCGGGCGCGGGTCAGTGCCACGTACAGCAGGCGCATGTCCTCCGCCAGCAGTTCCCGGTCGGCCTGGGCCAGGTGCGGCGAGTCGGACGCCAGGTCCAGGGTGAGGCGATCATCCGCCCCGGCATCGTGAAACAGCGCAAGCGTTGCGCGCCGGCGCGACCAGGCAAATGGCAGGAACACCACCGGGTATTCCAGGCCCTTGCTCTTGTGGATCGTCACCACCTGAACCAGGTCGTCGTCGCTGTCGAGCCGCACCTGCTCGTCATCCAGTTGTTCGTCGGCGCGACTGATCGCCTCCTCCAGCCAGCGCAACAGGCCTTGAGGACCGCGCACGACCTGGCTCGCCTGCTGCAACAGTTCCGCCAGGTGCATGAGGTTGGTGAGCCGGCGCGGCCAGTCGGCCTGGCCGGCGATCCGGCCATAGGCTTGCTGCTCGCGCAACAGCAGGCGCAGCATGGGGATCACACCGGCGCGTATCCACAGCCGGTGATACTGCTCGAATGCGGGCCGCAAGGTTTCCCACTGGCTGTCCTCGGTCCAGCGCCGGTGCAGCGCCGTGGAGCTCTCGGCGAACAGGCGCGAGGCCAGCGCGGCGTGAATCAGTTGCTCGTCACCGGGGTCCGCCACGGCACGCAGCACCTGATACAGATCGACCGCCTCCTGGGTCGCGAAAATGCTGCCCCGGCTTATACTGACCGTACCAATGCCCTGCTCGCGCAGGACCTGCTGGATCAGCGCGCCTTCCTGCTGATTGCGCACCAGCACCGCCATATCGCGCGCCTGCAGGGGCCTATCGCCGATACGGGCACGGCCGGTCGCCGCCAAGTTCAGCCAGTGGGCAATCTGATGGGCCGTGGCCTCGGCCAGGCACTGCTGCAAGACCTGCTTATTACCGCTGGGCAGCGACTCCGGCGTCAGCCAAAGCGTCAGCGGACAGGGTTGCTCGCCCTCAACACGCAGAGGTGCCTGATCCGCGCTGGGACTGGGTGCGACCGGATAGAAGGGGATGGATTGGGCCAGAAAAATATCCGGACTCTGCTGAAACAGCCGGTTAACCGCTCGCACCAGGCCGCTCCCCGAACGCCAGTTCACCGCCAGGGTGAACAGGTGCGGCATCTGCGGCTGATGGCGTTGCCGCAAGGTCTGCTTGGCCTGCACATAGGTGTGGATATCACCGCCGCGAAAGCCATAGATGGCCTGCTTCGGATCCCCAATCAGGCACAGCCCACCCACGTCGCCGCAGTCACCGAACAATCGCTGAAAGATAAAAGATTGGGTGGGGTCGGTATC
>CAYXVO010000285.1:0-4303 GCA_964467875.1 uncultured Pseudomonadales bacterium
TTATGGGATTCTGACGCCGGCGGCAGCCATGGGGCGTGCCCTTTACGAGCGACTGGACAAGGCAGGTATCCGCTTTGAGGTGCTGGAGCTGGATGCTGCCTGAGGTGTGTAAGGGCGCCATCGCTGCCGGTGGCGTCTTCCTAGTTGCAAACGCTCGCAAACTTTCAACCTCTGAAGAGTTTGAGCCGAAAACAAATGCATATCGATGAATACCCCTGTGCAGTCATCGGTGCTGGCGTCGTCGGCCTCAGTATTGCGCGTGAGCTGGCGCGCCGAGGTCTTGATGTCTTGGTCATAGAGGCCGCCGACCGCATTGGTAGTGAAACCTCCTCCCGTAACTCCGAAGTGATTCACGCTGGCATTTATTATCCGACGGGTAGCCTGAAGGCGCGCTTGTGCGTGGATGGCAAGCACCAATTGTATGACTACTGCGAGCAGCGGGGGGTCCCCTACCAGCGTTGCGGCAAACTGATCGTGGCGTGCGATGACGATCAGCGGGACAGCCTGCGCCAGATCGAAGCCCAGGCTCAAGCCAATGGCGTGAAGGATCTGGTCTGGTTGGACCGGGCCCAGGTACGGGAGTTGGAGCCGGAGGTGCGGGCGTGCCATGCGCTGTACTCGCCATCAACAGGAATCATCGATAGTCATCAGCTGATGCTCAGTCTGCAGGGCGAGGCGGAAGCGGCAGGTGCGGTTTTTGTGCTGCGAACGCCCATTGTGGCGGGAGAGATCGGTGCCGGCTGCATTGATTTGCACCTGGCGGGCGAGACGCGCAGCATCCTCCGTGTCCGCAGTCTGATCAATGCCGCCGGGTTGGCGGCACCGGCGGTGGCCGCCAGCCTGCGCGGATTTCCAGCGGCCCAGGTGCCTCGGGCCTACTTTGCCAAAGGCAATTATTTTGCGCTTAGCGGCAAAAGCCCGTTTCGTCATCTGGTCTACCCGGTGCCAGAGCCTGGTGGTCTTGGAGTTCACGTGACGCGGGATCTGGCGGGGCAAACCCGTTTCGGTCCCGATGTGGAGTGGGTGGACGGGCCTGATTATCAGATGGATCCGGCCAGAGGTGAGCGTTTCTATGCCGCCATTCGTCGCTACTGGCCAGGGCTGCCCGACGACGCCCTGGTTCCAGCTTATGCCGGTGTGCGCCCCAAGATCAGTGGCCCCAATGAGCCTGCGGCGGATTTCCTGATCCAGGACGCTGCGACCCATGGGGTAGAAGGTCTTATTAACCTGTTTGGGATCGAGTCGCCCGGCCTTACGGCTTCTCTGGCCCTGGCGCGGGAAGTCGCCGACCGCCTGTAGTTACCGACCGTCTGTAGTTACCGAGCGTCTGTAGTTACCGAGTGTCTGTAGTTACCGAGTGTCTGTAGTACCGAGCGTCTGTAATTGTCGACTGACCGTGGTTGCTGACTGCAAGTCCGGTCCAACTAGCGATTTGGTGGCGTTCGCGCAATGCACAGTACGTCCACCGAGGCCGCCCCCGCCTGCTTCAATACCCGACTGAGCTCATTGGCCGTATGTCCCGTCGTGACAATGTCATCAACCAGTAATACCCGCGCACCATCCAGCCGGCCGCGTGCCACGTAGCTGCGTCGCAGGTTCGTCGTCCGTTCCCGTGCCGACAGCGAGCTTTGGGGCGCGGTGGGTCGCACCTTTTCCAGTATCCGGTGATCAAGTTCAATCCGACAGCCCCGGCTGACCCGTTTGGCCAGCTCCAGGGCCTGATTGAAGCCCCGTTCCTGCAGACGCTCAGGGTGCAAAGGTGTCGGCACGATCAGGTCGAGACGATTGCGCTCGGTGCGGGCCTGGAGGTGTCGCACCATGAGTTCGCCCAGTGCCGGGGCATACCAGATTTTGCCCCGGAACTTGAATTCCGCCAGCACTTCCTGCACCGGGAAGGCGTAATGAAACAGGCCCTGACAGCGGTCAAAGTGGGGTGGCTGCTGCATACAGTTGGCGCACAAGCGGGCATCTGGAAATGGCAGGGGAGCCCCGCAGTGCTGACAGCCATGCTGCAGCCACGGCAGGTCGGCCTGGCAGGCGGGGCAAAAGCCACTGCAATCCTGATGGGTGGCGCCACAGAGCAGGCATTGGCGGGCTCGTATCTGGCCCAGGAAATCCTGGATCCATGTGGAGTCGTTAACTTTTTGTCTGAGAAAAGTTGACAGCTTTTGGGGCGTGCTTATCATGGTGCGTTATGACATCCGGTCTCGCATGTTCGTCCTGAAGGGTCGAACTCTGTCCGACCGCTCCCCAGTATAACCACATCAGGATCATGTTATGACCGCAGCTGCATCGACGCCCCCTGGTCAGGATTCACTTCGAGACGATTCGCTTCATTATGCCCCGCTGCGTCATGACTGGGGGCAGGAGGAAGTGCAGGCGTTGTTTGCCCTGCCGTTCAATGATCTGCTGTTTCAGGCCCAGACGGTTCATCGTCAGTTTTTCGATGCCAATGAAGTGCAGATCAGCACGCTGCTGTCGATCAAGACGGGTGCCTGCCCGGAGGACTGTGCCTACTGTCCGCAGAGCGGCCACCACGGCACTGATCTGGACAAGGAAAAGCTGATGGAGGTGGCCAAGGTCGTCGACGAGGCACGTGCCGCCCGTGACCGCGGTGCCTCCCGGTTTTGTATGGGCGCGGCCTGGCGCAACCCCCATGATCGCGACATGCCCTATGTGCTGGACATGGTGCGCCAGGTGAAATCCCTAGGCCTGGAAACCTGCATGACCCTGGGCATGCTGACGGAAGGCCAGGCCCAGTCACTGGCGACTGCCGGGCTCGATTATTACAACCACAACCTGGACACCTCCGAGGCGTTTTACGGCAACATCATCACGACGCGGACCTATGGGGATCGCCTGCAGACCCTGGCAAACGTGCGGGATGCCGGGATGAAAGTCTGCTGTGGCGGGATCATGGGCATGGGTGAGTCCCTGGAAGATCGCGCGGCACTGCTGGTGCAACTGGCGAATCTGCCCCAGCACCCAGACAGCGTGCCGATCAACATGCTGGTGGCCGTGAAGGGAACACCTCTGGAAGGTCAGGAGAAAATGGAGCCCTTCGATTTCATCCGCACCATTGCCGTGGCCCGAATCCTGATGCCCCGGTCTCACGTGCGTCTGTCGGCGGGGCGGGAAGACATGAATGAGCAAACCCAGGCGTTGTGCTTCTTTGCCGGTGCCAACTCCATTTTCTATGGTGATAAGCTCCTCACCACGCCCAACCCGGACGCGGACAAGGACATGCAACTGCTGAAGAAGCTGGGAATTCGCCCGGAACAACGGGATGAGCTCCACAGTGAGCAGGAGCAGGAGGAGGCGCTGGTTCAGGCGTTGGAGCAGCAGCAATACCGCGACGTCTTTTACGATGCCAGCAAGCCCCAGCTCAGCGTCTGACCGGTATGGGCCGCATTGGGGATTTGCAGCCAGCGCTGGACGCCCGCCGCGAACAGGGACTCTGGCGTCAACGTCGACTACTTGAGTCGGCGCAAGGCGTTGAAGTCAGGGTAGACGGTCGCAGCTGTCTCGCCTTTTGCAGTAATGATTATCTGGGGCTGGCCAATCATCCCCAGGTGATTGAAGCCTTTCAGCAAGCGGCCTCGGTCTATGGTGTCGGAGCGGGCGCGTCACATCTGGTTAACGGCCATCATCGGGAGCATCACCTGCTGGAGGAAGCCCTTGCGGGCTTCACCGGACGCCCTCGAGCCTTGTTATTCTCCACCGGTTATATGGCCAATCTCGGTGCGGTCACCGGACTTGTGGGGCGTGACGGGCTGGTGCTGGAAGATCGCCTCAATCATGCATCCTTACTGGACGCCGGCCAGCTCAGCGGCGCCAGGTTTCTGCGCTATCGGCATGCCTGCCCCGAGGCCTTGGCGGAACGCCTGCAACAAGCCGGCGAGCGTCCGACTTTGGTGGTGACCGACGGTGTCTTCAGTATGGACGGCGACATTCCGCCCTTGCGCGCGATGGCGGAGCTTTGCCGGCAGCACGGCGCCTGGCTGATGGTGGATGACGCTCACGGCCTCGGCACCCTGGGTACACATGGCGGCGGCTGTTTGGAACAGCAGAATCTTTCGATCGAGGACGTGCCGGTGCTGGTCGGCACGCTGGGCAAGGCATTCGGCACCGCCGGCGCCTTTGTTGCCGCCAGCGAGGAGCTGATCGAAACTCTCATCCAGTTTGCCCGCACCTACATCTATACCACGGCCATGCCGCCCGCGGTTGCCGCAGCGACTCGCGTCAGTCTGCGTCTGGCCCGGGAGGAAAGCTGGCGGCGGCAGCATCTGGCCAGACTCATTAC
>CAYXVO010000286.1:0-4297 GCA_964467875.1 uncultured Pseudomonadales bacterium
CGAACAATCGGGTAGCGTTGAAACTGAATCTGCAGGCCTGCGGCACAGTACATCCGGGCCACCAGGTCCTCGTAGATGCTGACCGTGGGCATGGACCAGAAAGAGGCGACAACCAACTTCTGGGCGAGCACGCAGGCGGGGGCGAGAAATAGACAGAGAAGAATGTAGCGCAATCCGTGCACGTGATAATCCAGCTAATCAATTGTTCTGTTTGGGAGACGTTAGGGCGGGGACAAAGTATGTCGGGCTTGATTCAGGCACGATTGTATCGGAAAGCGCTTAATCCATCCAGAGCCCCATGCACGGAGCTCTATATGCCTGGTATAGCAGGTTAGGGATCGGAAACATTCAGATTGTCATTAAGGCAGGCTTTGAGCCGGCGTGCGGCTTCATCGTAAGCCGCCGTCGTGCCGGCCTTATCGACCAGTGCCAAGAGTTCGTCAGCCATGTTATGGCGGCTGGTCGGGATCATCTTGCGTATCCCCGCCTGATCGATGCCCTGGGCCTGGGCGGCCAGTATCTTGGCGCGCAGTGTGTTTTCACCGGAGCATAGATAGAAGCCATATTCCGGGTGGCTTACCGGGGGCTTGCCGTGGCGCTCGTAAACTTGCTGCGCGCACTCCTGGTAGAACAGGTTCAGGATCTGATAGGTGGCGACAGGACCTTTCTTGTTCACCAGTTCATAGACCTGGCCAATGCGCTCGAATGCTTTGGGTGAGTTGACGGGCAGAATTTCTTTCAGCTGCTCCAGGCTTAGACCCTGTTGCTGAAATTGCAGGGCCGTCAGGCGCTCACTGGTGATGATGCTACAACTTCGAAAGCTTTGGCGGAGTACTTCCTCCGCGGCAACCACCGAACTCAGCAGGCTCATCAGCAAGGCAACAACTAGGGTAACGTGCTTCATCGCTTCTCTATCTGGCAATTGACGTCTGGCAACTCGGTTTTGGCAATTCAGCCCCGGCAGCTCGGTCCTGGCAACTCAGTCCTGGTAAAAAAGTGTATGTCAGGTGCCGTGGGAGAAGCACAGCCGACAGGAGCACCATAACGAATGGTAGCCGCAGGCTCAACGAACCGCGTCATGGTTTTCGCAGCGGTCCTCACTCGGTGCGATCCGCCAATCCTTGAAGAAGGGTAAAGGGCAGGGGGTTTGGCTGCCGGCTGCTTGGTGTAGCCAGCGCGCCAGCTCGGTCAGGCTAAGAGGAGCGTCAGGCTTCATGTGATACCTGGGCTGAAGGTGGTCATGGGCCTGTTGTAACCACTGGGCGACGGAGATCGGCGTCTCAATCCAGCGCTTCAGGGCACGTTGGAGGTGTTCGCCATAACCAGCGAGATCGCCCTGTTGTGCCAAATCGTCAAGTGTACGCCAGTCTCGCGTCGAATATCCGGCCAAGACGTAGCCCCAGTCCTGGTGTAACTGGTGTAGCTGGTGCAATGGGTGTAACTCGGGCTGATCGCCTGGCATCCGCTGATGAAGGTAAAGGCCACATAAAAACGCGAAACAGCGAGGCGCGCACATCAATGCCTGGTCTTCGATGAGTAGCAGGTCTGGCCGGCGGCGACTCAGTGCGGCGGCGAAGATCCCCGTACCCTGGGAGTGGAGCAGGTGTCCGTCCTGGTAGACCTTTGTGGATTCCAGGCCGCAGCTGGGTGAGCGTTGGGTCAGAATAAAGCCGTCGAGCGTGTGCGAGGCTGTGCGCCTGGCAAGTGACTGCAGGCCCTGTGTCGGATTCAGCGTAGGGTCTGTTTTGCCCTGGGCGATGATGCCGCTGGATGTCTGGATCAGATCAATTGGTGGCCGTGGTGTTGGCATGCCAATGGCCGATTCCGGACAGAGCGGGTACACCTCCACATAAGGCGCAATACGGTCGAAGAACGCAGATGAGTGTTTATCGGTGCCGTCGTAACGCACCGGCAGTCCGGTCAGACAGGCGCTGATGCCTAGCCGTGGGCGGCGCTCACGAGGTGTGCGGCTGGTCGTTGGCATCGATGGCGTCTCCGGCAATCCGTACAATGGCATCCGTTAGCAGCGAATGTTCACCAATGGGCGGAAGCAACTGAATGTCCATTTGCCATTGCTGCGTCAATTGCTCGATCTGGCGGGGTACGTCGAGGCGCAGGTGTCTACCAGCCGCGAAGAATAGCGGCAACACCACTGCTCGCTGAAAGCCATCCGCACGGGCCTTGGCAATGACGTCATTGAGGCTGGGTGCGGCCAGTTCCATAAAGGCAAGACGAACCGGTGTCGTCCGTGCCTGGATGCGCCGCTCCAGATCGAAGAAGGGTTGCAGCCAGAGTGGGTCGCTGGAGCCGTGTGCGAGTAAAATGGTGAGAACGGAATCTTTCATGGGACAGACTCGCTGGAGGAAATGCGGTCATTCTAAACCGGTGTGATGGTGCTGTCAGGCGGATCGGCCCTTGATCCGGGATGCTCGGCAGTGCGCTGGCCTCCGGTTAGGAGCAACCATGTGTTGGGGGCCGCCATGTGTTAGGGGTAACCATCCGTTAGCAACAACTATCGGTTAGCAACAACCATGTATCAGGAGCAACCATGTTACAGCCCAAGGATATTATCGACTTCTGGTTTGGCCCGCTGGATACAGCCGGCATGCCTGACGGGGAGAAGTACGAACTCTGGTTTCGCGCCACGCGGCAACTCGACCAGCTGATACGCCGTCGCTTCATGTCCTACGTGACCATGGCCTCGGAGAATGGACTTGAACACTGGGAGGCAACACCTGAAGGCCGGCTGGCGCTGATTCTGTTGCTGGATCAGTTCAGCCGCAACATCTACCGGGGCACGGCGATGGCGTTCGAATATGACCGCCAGGCGCGAGTGCTATGCCGGGCCGGCTTGACGCGGGGTGATGATGTGCGACTGCCGGAGATTCAGCGGGCTTTTTTCTATCTGCCATTGGAGCATTCCGAGCGACGGGAGGATCAGGCGGATTCCGTTGCGTTCTACGAGCAGCTCTACGTTGTGAGTCAGGGGCCTCTGCGGGAGATGATGCGAGGTTTTCTGGAGTATGCTCGGGAGCATCAGGCAATCATTGAGCGCTTTGGGCGCTTTCCCCATCGGAACGCGATCCTGAGGCGGGTCAATAGGGTGGACGAGGAGGAGTATTTGCGCAACGGCGCGCCCAGTTTTGGACAATAGTACCTAATTATTTCAACCCCCTCTTGCGTCGACTTCGTCACAAACGCGACAAAAATTTGTCGGTTTTGGACCTTCTCCCGCAACACATGTGTAAAAGTATGAGCTGCCTCAAAAAATGGATCATGAGAACCCCTTCATCGTTTGATACTATCGGCGCATAAGAACTGCATACCTCAAAGCAGCACGCAAATGAATAACGATTCGATTAAAAAAATAACTACGCCAATAGCAGTAGAATCAACGGGTGAGCACGATGATTCAGTCCACACCAAATCCGAGCACAGTGCGCAAGGATGTTTCGTTACGTAATTCCATCAACTACCAAGGTCGAAAAGCTGCTCGGGCCAAGAGTGAGCAACGCCGCCGAGTGATTCTTGAAGCCGCGTTGCGCATTGTCGCACGTGAAGGCATTCGTGGCGTGAAGCACCGTGCAGTAGCACGAGAGGCAGAGGTGCCGTTGGCGTCCACGACCTATTACTTCAAGGACATCGGAGAGCTCATTACCGATGCCTTCATGCTGTTTGCCGAGAACAGTCAGCGCAAATTTGAGCTGTTCTACAATGAGCTGCACCGTTGCGTTGAAAAATATGACATCGATACGATTGCGGACAAGCCAGATCTGCGAGGGGCGTTGGCAGACGATCTGGTGGAGATGGGTACCCGTTATATCACCGCTCAGGTACGGTTTCGGAAGGACGAGCTGTTATCCGAACAGGCCTTTCTGCTTGAATCGCTACGGGATGAAAGCCTGAAGCTGCTGGCTCGTAAATACCGATCGGTCTGGGTATCTGGATTGACCGATTTCCTGCGTACCCTAAAGACGCCATCGCCGGAGACTGATGCGGAAGTAGTCATGGGCGCCGTGGCGTCTATGGAATACGGCGGCTTGCTAAATGATGGTGATCTGGACGAAGAGCATATTCGCTCCGTGTGGCGCCGTGTTGTCGGTTTGTTCCTGTAGGGTGCAGGTCATTTTTAGCTCACCCTTATTCTGTGGCTCACAGAATGTTTTGTAGTTCACAGGGATGTTTTGTAGTTCGCGGAATGTTTGGTAGTTTGCAAATGGTAGCGATAGGGACCGGTTGCTGGA
The DNA here is from genome assembly GCA_964467875.1 of uncultured Pseudomonadales bacterium. GTDB lineage: Bacteria > Pseudomonadota > Gammaproteobacteria > Pseudomonadales > Oleiphilaceae > JAEZAA01. The sequence continues at coordinate 4,245 of CAYXVO010000286.1, forward strand.
GTTTGAGAGTTTAAGCTGGCAGCGAAGTTTTTTGTGTAGGGCTTGCATCAGAA
>CAYXVO010000287.1:0-1106 GCA_964467875.1 uncultured Pseudomonadales bacterium
TATTCTGGTGGAGGTGGCCCGGGCCGCGGACCAGCCGCTGGAATCCCTGCTGTCCGCCGAGGAAATGGATGCGGTAGCGGGGCGCGGTAAGCCCGAAGTCATCCTTTATCCTCAGCAGTAAGGGTTGCAAAGAAACCCTGCCGGCTAAACAGTTTCGCGGAAGCGCGGCTTAACTGAAAAAGCCGGCAAACGACTGGTAAAAACGCCGACAGAAAGATCCTGGGAACAGATTGTTACCCTGAAGACCTTTCTGTCGGCCCCAACCCCGGCTATCCTTCAGCGGCTTGTCACCCAGGAAGGACGTCATTCATGTCTGCCTATTGGCTCAACCTCACTCCCTTTATGCTGCTGGGCGCCGGCGTTCTCTCGGTGTGGGGCAGTTCCCGTTTCCCCGTCTGGCTGCTGTTTCTGCTGGCCGCCTGTGGTCTGGGCTGGTATCTCGGCTTGCTGGGTCCCATGGCGCTGGCGGCGTTGGCGATCCTGCTGTTGACGACCATCCTCGCCAATAACAGCCAATGGGGAGTTGCGCTCAAGATCCTCGGGTTTGTGGCCACCTTCGCGCTGGCCCTGGCGTTGGCATTGCACTATGTGCCGGGCTTTCCCCGACCGCGCCTGTTTGCGCTGAATCTGGGCGACAGCCGGATACCCTATGCCCTGTATGCGAATTTCGACAAGGGCGCCGCCGGCCTCATTCTGCTGGCGCTCTGGAGCCACACCCAGAAAAGCGGCGGTGCCTTGGCGTCATCGCTTGGGCGCAATGTGCACTGGATTCTGCTGGCCGCTGCCGCACCGATGGTGCTGGCCTATTTTCTCGGCCTGCGACCGGATTTCAAACTGGGCTGGTACACGCCGACGTTTTTGCTGGTGAACCTGCTGTTCGTCTGCGTGGCGGAAGAGATTTTTTTCCGCCAGATGGTGCAGCAGCCCCTCATGAACCGGCTGGGACAGGCCGGCATGGGCGCCCTCATGGCAACGTTGCTCACGGCGCTGTTGTTTGCGCTGGCGCATTTCGGGTTGTTGCAGGTCTTCAAGGGGGAGGCTGCTGCCAAGGCCATGGGGCTGATGTTCGTGGCGGGGCTGGCTTACGCCTGGATCTATCAGATTAC
>CAYXVO010000287.1:1116-4289 GCA_964467875.1 uncultured Pseudomonadales bacterium
CACCCACTTCCTGGTGAATGCGGTCCACTTCATTGCCTTTCGCTATCCGCTGCAGTGGTAGTTTTTTCAGCAGCAAGGCATTTTTCAGTAGCAAGGCGTTGCCCCGCAGCGCCTGAAAAAGGCCCTGCAGGACTGACTTCTTAGAGCAGCTTGATCTGTCCCTGCTTCTGGGACCGGGGCTGCTTCCATTTCAGACCGACCTTGAGGATCTCGTCGCCCTGGACTTCGGCGACCACGAAGGTCATGGTCTTGTCGTCGATCCGGTCACCCACCACCGGGTGACCACCGAAACGATGGGCGATGTACTGGGCCAGGTTGAGGTTGGGCTTGCCCTCTGGAACCTGGATGTCCAGTCCGTAAAACATCTTCACGTCCTTGAGTGGCGCCGCGCCATCCAGCAGAAAGTCGCCATAGAACACCCGGTTGTTGAGGTGGCGGGGCGTATGGATGGTGCTGAACATCCGGCTCAGGCTTGGCAGGTCTTCACGCTTGCCCACCACCAGCAGATTATCGCCAGCTCGGACGATGGCTTCGCCCTTGGGAAAGATCAGGCGCTCGTCGCGAAACAGCGCCGAGATGCGGGTGCCGATGGGCATGCCCAGATCGCGAATGGCGATGTTGGTGCAGTGGGTGCGTTCATCCAAGTGAAAAACAAAGATTTCATATTCCTTTCGGGTCGGCAGTTCCAGCGCATGGCGCAGGAACGGGGTGGGCTCCGGAGGCACCTCGACCTTTAGCAGCCGGGCCGCGGGGGCAATGGTAAAGCCCTGCAGCAGCAGCGAGACCAACACCACGATAAAGGCGACGTTGAACAGCAGTTGTGCCTCCGGCAGGCCATAGGTCATGGGGAAGATCGCCAGGATGATCGGCACCGCGCCACGCAGCCCCACCCAGGCCACGAACGTGCGTTCCCGCAGGGAAAAGACGAAGGGCGCCAGACAGATCGCCACGGCGATGGGGCGCGCGACCAGGATCAGAAAGGCAGAAATGATCAGTGCGGGTATCGCCGTATCCAGCATGGTGTGCGGCGACACCAGCAAGCCGAGAATCAGGAACATGCCGATCTGGGACAGCCAGGCCAGCCCATCCATGACCTGCAGAATATTCTGTTTGCTGCGAACCCGCTGATTGCCGATGAAAATCCCGGTGATATAGATCGCCAGGATGCCACTGCCGTTCAGCATGTTGGTGATGGCGAAGACCAGAACGCCGAACGAAGCCACCAGCAGGGGATAGAGTCCGTCGGACAGCTGGAGACGGTTAATCAGCGGCACGCTCAGCAAGCCGCCCACCACACCCATGAGTCCGCCGACCCCTAATTGCTGGACCAGACTCAGCAGTAAGGTTCCCGTCAGGCCACCGTCTTCCGCGGTCAATGCCTCCAGCAGTGCGACCGTGAGAAAGATAGCCATGGGGTCGTTGCTGCCGGATTCGATTTCCAGCGTCGAGCTGACCCGCTGCTTCAGATGAGTGCCGCTGTTGTTGAGCAACGCAAACACCGCTGCGGCATCGGTGGAACCGACGATCGAGCCCAGCAGCACACCCACCAGCAGGGGCAGATCCAGGAGCCAGGCCGCGAACAGGCCACAGAGGCCGGCGGTCATCACCACGCCGATGGTCGCGAGCGGCAAGGCGGGCCAGAGGCCGACCCGGAAGTTCTCGACCTTGGTGCGCAACCCGCCGTCGAGCAGGATGATGGCCAGCGCCAGGTTGCCGATGGCATAAGCCACCTGATGATTATCGAAGGGAATCCCACCAATGCCGTCTTCCCCGGCCAGCATTCCCACGCCGAGGAAGATCAGCAGCAATGGGAAACCGAAACGCGCCGAAAACGTGCCGAGGACGATACTAATCGTCATCAACAGGGCGATCGCGAAGTAAATGAGATTCGTGTCGAACAAGCGGGTACGTCCTGGGAGTCGGAAAACGTCGCGCCAGCGCCTCTCTGGTCGAGGAGGCGTCCGGAGCTGGGCCGGTCGCGCGCCGCGTCCCGGATGTATCTGACAAGGCGGGGATTCGGACCGGACTGTGGGAGTGTAACCGTAGAGCGGGGATGGAAGAAAGTAGAAAAGTGTGCCGCAGCCGGTGGGCGCTGTCCGCTGGCTGCGGCGGGTATCTAGTCGTCCTCGGTCATGTCTTCTTGCGGCGGATAGGTCCAGCGCTGCACAACCTGGTCGTCCTGCACGCTGTGCAGGTGGACATCAAATCCCCAGAGTTTGTGGACATGCTGGAGCACATCCAGCGAATCGTCGTGCAGCGGAATCCGGTCCACTGGAACATGGCGTAGCGTCAACGAGCGGTCGCCCCGTATATCCACGTTCCAGACCTGGATGTTGGGGTCTCGGTAGCTCAGGTTGTATTGCCGGGCCAGATTCTCCCGTACCGTCTGATAGCCGGCATCGTCATGAATGGCGTCGATCAGGTAATCGTCCGCCAGATCGTCGTCGAGAATACTGAATAGCTTGAGGTCGCGGATCACCTTGGGCGACAGGAACTGCAGGATGAAACTCTCATCCTTGAAGTTGTGCATGGCGAAGTGCAGGGTCTTGACCCAGTCGGTACCGGCGATATCCGGGAACCAGCGCCGGTCTTCCTCGGTCGGGTTCTCGCAGATGCGCCGCAGGTCCGTATACATGGCAAACCCCAGGGCATAGGGATTGATGCCACTGTACCAGCGGCTGTCGAAGGACGGCTGGTAAATCACGGACGTATGGGACTGGAGAAACTCGATCATGAAGCCGTCGGTGACCAGGCCCTTGTCATACAGCCGATTGATCAGGGTGTAATGCCAAAAGGTGGCCCAGCCTTCGTTCATGACCTGGGTCTGGCGCTGGGGATAGAAATACTGGGCGATCTTGCGCACGATCCGTACGATCTCCCGCTGCCAGGGCTCCAGTAATGGCGCATTCTTCTCGATGAAGTACAGCAGGTTTTCCTGGGGCTCATCCGGATAGCGCTTCTGCTGCCGGCGTTTCTTCTCCTCGCCGGGCTTGGGCGGCAGGGTACGCCAGATTTCGTTAACCTGCAGTTGCAGGTATTCCTCCCGTTCCTTCTGGCGCCGTTGTTCCTCGGCGGCGGAAATGGGCGCGGGCCGTTTATAGCGGTCGACGCCATGGTTCATGATGGCGTGGCAGGCATCCAGCATCTGCTCCACCGCGTCTAGTCCATGGCGC
>CAYXVO010000288.1:0-2197 GCA_964467875.1 uncultured Pseudomonadales bacterium
CGCTTGCCCAGCCCCTGTACGGTATCGCACTCAGCACCGTCATCGGGAGTACCCTCTGTGAGACTCAGGTTGCGGGCGGCGAAGAAATCACGGATGCCTGTCAGTCGGGGCTTGCCGTCCACGTGGCGCCGGTAATCGTCTGAGGTGAAGGGCGGCTGTGGTTGCCCTGACTGACTGGCGTGGGTCTGGAGAAAATCATCGAACACCTGCTTCCAGGCGGCTTCATGAATGCTGGCGGTTTGGGTAATGACGCCATCCATGTCGGAAATAACCGCTTTGATGACCAATTCAGGCATGTTGGATCTCCGGCTTTTGGCTGCGGGTATGGCGGTCGCGCAACAGATGTTCGCCGCGGACCAGATTGAAGGTGCAGGTGTCCTGGGGCGTCAGGTGGCGGATATGGCCCCGGTAGGCCAGCATGATGGGCATAGCCAGGGTCCGGTGGCTGCGCACCTCAAGCCGCTCATGGGTGATGGTGACCGAGAGCTGGTGGTGCCGGTAGCGCATGCGAAACGACAGGCAGCTCAGGGTTTCCGGCAGCCTGGGGTTGAAGTGCAGGACGTTGCCCCGTACCTCAATACCAGTCAGTCCCCGCTGGACCAGATCCACGGTGCCGGCCATGGCGCCAAGATGAATGCCTTCCGCCGTGGTGCCGCCCTGGATATCGCTGATATCGCTGTTGAGCGCCTGCAGAAATAGTGGCCAGGCCTGGGCGCGGCTGGTGCGCGCGAGGACCCAGGCATGCACGATCCAGCTCAGGGTGGAGCCGTGGGAAGTGCGTTGCAGGTAATAGTGGGTGGTGCGCGGGATGATTTCCGGATCGAACGGGTACCCCAGGCGCTCGAACAGGTGCGCCAGCTCTTCGGCTGAAAATAGATAGAACAGCATCAGCACATCGGCCTGCTTAGAGGCCTTGTAGCGGTTAACGCTGTCGCCTTCGGCCTCCAGCAAGCGGTCGAGGCGCTGGATGTCGCCATACCTGGCGCGATAGCCCTCCCAGTCGAATTCCTCCAGCTGCTCATAACCTTCAAACTGGCTGATGATGCCGTCGGCATGGAAAGGAATCATCAGATTGCGGCTCACCTCGTCCCAGTGGCTAAGCTCGGCGTCGCTCAGCTGGAGGGTTTCGCGCAACTGCCGGCTGCGTTCGTCCGGCAACAACTCCACGACGTCCAGGGCTCGGTACAGCAGCCAGGCCGCCATCAGGTTGGTATAGGCGTTGTTGTTCAGGCCTTTTTCGTCGCTGGGGTCGGTGCCGGGGTAGGCGGTGTGATATTCATCGGGCCCCATCACGTTGTGGATTTCGTATTGTCCGGTGTCCTGGTTTTGGTGCGTCAGGTTGGCCCAGAAGCGGGCGATCTCGAAGAACAGTTCGGCGCCATAGTCGTAGAGGAAATCATCATCCTGGGTGATTTCGTAGTAACGCCAGACGTTGAGTGCAATGGCGGCGTTGATATGGCGCTGGCGGAAGCTGTTGTCTGGCAGCCAGCGTCCCGATTTGGGGTTGAGGTGGACTGTCTGGGTTTCCTCCCGTCCCGTGCTGCCGCTCTGCCAGGGAAACATGGCGCCACGCAGGCCGGCGTCCTCGGCGGCGATTCGAGCTTCTGGCAAGCGGCGGTAGCGATAACGCAACAGGGCCCGGGTCAGAACCGGGATCCGTAAGGTCAGGTAGGGAAAGATGAACAGTTCATCCCAGAAGATATGGCCGCGATAGGCCTCGCCATGCCACCCCCGTGCCGGCACGCTGATGTCCTGGTCGATGCTGTGGCGGGACACGGACTGCAGCAGGTGAAAAATGTGCAGGCGCAATTTCATATTGGCATCGCCATCCTGGGGAGCTTCCGCTTCCAAGTCGCATTCTTCCCACAGCTGATGCCAGGCTTGTTGGTGCTCCGTGAGCAGCCGGTCAAAACCTGGCGCACGGAGCACGGCGGCTTCGGCGGCAAGGCGTGACTCGGCGATGGCGAGGTCGCGCGAGCTATGCAGGGCGACGATTTTTTCGATACGCAGGCGTTCACCTTGCGCCAGTGGCTGCCTGAAATGCATGAAGATACCGGATGGATCCGCCTCCAGGCTGGACGCTGGTTGCAGTCGGCGGTGGCCCTGGAACAGCTCCGTGCGCGCGGCAAGGCTCACTTCTATCCGGGATTGCCGGGTGCGGACGCTGAGAGAGACGGCATTGTCGGTCAGTTGATGG
>CAYXVO010000288.1:2207-4284 GCA_964467875.1 uncultured Pseudomonadales bacterium
GCTGCCAATCTGGTCCAGGTGCTGGTCGGCCAATCCACGATAGCGGGCCACGCCCTGGTTTTTTACGTCAGCGTCGATTCCGGAGCGGACACTGATGATACCGGACCAGTTTACGGCGAATATCTCCAGGGCCAGCCCGGCCAGATGCGGATTGGCCATACTGACAAGACGTTGCTCATGCCAGCCGGTGATCCGGCCCTGGTCGTCCTGCAAGCGCATCTCCCGGGTTAATACGCCGGTTCGCAGATTAAGTTGCTGGCGATAGCTCTGGAGGGACAGCTGATCGAGCCGTAGCCAGTCGCTATCGTCGATACGGACGGCGAGGGGTAGCCAGTTGGGCAGGTTGACCAGATCTTCGTTCTCAACTTCCCGCCCGGCCACCGTGGAGATCTGACGATTGTAGCAGCCGGCGAGATAGGTGCCCGGATAATGCACGCCATCGTGCCGGCAGCAGGTGGCGGCGCCCCGGGTCACGAAATAGCCGTTGCCGGTGGCGCAAAGCGCTTCCCGTAATCCTTCGTGGGCGGGGTCGTAATGATCGTATTCCAGTACCCAGTTCTTCATCGCCTTGGTCCTTGAGCATCGGTGGCCCTGAAACATGCATGGCTGTGAATTGCGTGCTGGTACTGCCCGATTCCAACGTGCGACGGTCTATCAACCTTACATTAAGCAGGCCGAAGAAATAAGGACGCTGGTTGCGGTGGATAGGGTGGCGGTAGCAAGGGTTTGGCAGAAAGGATCAGGCAGAAAGGAGGTAGCAGAAAAGATCTGGCAGAAAGAGGCGCGGTAAGCGCCAGCACCGGAGCTGGCTTTAATTCGCGGGGTTGCTGCTCACTACGCAGTTGCGCCCTTTGGCCTTACAGGCGTAGAGGCGGCCGTCGGCCGTGCGGTAGAGATGAGGCCAATCGTCACCGTCGCGACCAAGTTCGGCGGTGGCGGCACTGAGTGTGATGGCGATGCGGGCGCCATCATAGAAGAAGGGGCTGGATTCCACCTTCTGGCGTAAATTCTCCGCCATCTTGGTGGCCCCGGCGATATCGGTGTCCGGCAGCAGTACGGCAAATTCCTCGCCGCCAATCCGGCAGGCCAGATCGGTCAGCCGGGTCCGCTCCCGCAGTAGATCGCTAAAGAACACGAGCGCCGCGTCACCGGCATCATGGCCATATTGGTCATTGACGTTCTTGAAGTGATCCAGGTCGACCAGCAGCAGCGATAACGGCATGCCGGTGCGCATCGCCCGCTGGCGCTCGCGCTGGAACTCGGTCAGGAGCTTTTCCCGGTTCCACAGCTGGGTGAGGGGGTCCTGGTAGGCGCGTTCGAACAGACGCCGATCGGACCGTTGGCGGCTGCGGGAATAAACGTGGCTGCCGATTAACAGGAGCAACATGGGGGCCATCGTGTGCACGCTCACGAGCGTTTGCAGGCGAAAGTCCGCAAATTGGGCGCCCCAAAAATAGGCTCCTACGGCCAGGCCCAAGGTTGCCAGCGCGATGATGGGCGCCAGGTTCAGGCGTAATAACAGGTATGGAAGAACCGGTAGCAGCGTCTTCCAGGCGGCCGCGCCGGGATGAATGTCCGGCCGGGCGATCAGAGGGAGCAGATTGGCGGTTAATGCCGCCAGATAGATCAGAGCCAGGGAGTCCGTGTACTCCCGGCGCGGGATGGCGATCCACAGACCAATCGAGGCAACAATCAGGGTCAGGTTCAAGAAGGCAAGAACCGGCCAGCCAGTTTGCAAATGGTAAAACAGAAAAAAGAGGGCGCCAGGCAGCGTGAATACCAGCAGGGCACGGAGCGCATTTCGGCGTCGCCGCATACCGGTATTGGCGTCTTGCATGCTATATCGCCTCTGGCTAGGACCAAATTGAAAGGTCGGTCACGGTCTATGTCACGTTTAGGGTGCGTAGGGTAGCAAGAGACTAATGTAGCGGCAACGTGGGATTTTTTGCTGAGGTGTTTGTAGCTGAGGTATCTGTTACTGAGAAAGACGGGGTAACGCTGAGAAATATGCACCATTCAATGAATGGTGCCGAGGAGAGGACTTGAACCTCCACGGGGTTGCCCCCACTAGCACCTG
>CAYXVO010000289.1:0-4283 GCA_964467875.1 uncultured Pseudomonadales bacterium
ATGGTCATACTGGTGGGTAATTCGGCACCTGTTCTCGGGTTCATGAATGAGGTTGTGGGCGGTGCATACGCTTCTGGAATGGGTTCGCACATCTGGTATATGAGCTCGTCAGCGGCACTTTATCTAGATGACCACGGGCTCGTAGAGCGATTCGCGAATAGTGGTGTGGGCAGCCTGGATCTCTGGTCAGGCACATGGACCGCTAGCCCCAATGTTGGCAAAACCCTAAACCAGGTTTATTTGACCCAGATGCCTGCCAACATTCTCACCTCGCAGGGACTGGTGTGATACGCGGTCATTCCTGATCCGGCCGGAGGCGCTCTGCCTCCGGAACGCGCCCGCTGTGGTAGCCCTGTTGGCTGCCGCAGCGGGCTTTTGACAACCTGACCCTGGCTGACGAGTAAATCTTTTGTCTTATCTGAACATTCTTCGCCAACTGGTGGATCAGCAACAGTTTGGCGTGTTGAAAGCGAACGTCCAGGCGTATCTGGCCGAGACGGCCGATGTGCGCGCCTGGCCGCTGCTGGCGCTGGCGCATGCGCATCTGGGCGAGCGTCGGCAGGCGCTGGAACTCGCCGCACAGGCCACGGCGCGACCGGCCGAGCTGGATCTGGACGCGCAGGTCGATCTGGCCGGTGTGTATTGCGTTCTGTTGCGGCTGGATGAGGCTAGCCGCCTGCTCGAAACTCTGTTGAATGCCGCGCCGGAACATGCTCTGGCACTGGCACGACTGGCCTGGTGCCGGTTGCAGCAGGGCGATTCCGAACAAGCACGTGAGCTCTATCAGCGCTCGGCCGAACGTGCCCCCGAGCGTCTGTCGGTGTGGATCGCGCTGGCGCGGCTATGCCTGCGAGCCGGCGACAACGCCGCCGCCCAACAGGCGCTGGATGCGGCCATCGAACGCCTGCAGCTCGCCCACAGCGAGATGCCGGAGCCGGCCGTGCAATTGGCCACCGAGCAGTTGCGCGGCTTGCAGCTGGAGGTTTGGGTGGCCGGGGAGGCGCTGGCGCAGGCCGAGCACTGGCTTTCCGAGCGCCGCGAAACGTTGCCCGAGAACGACTGGACGCCGCTGCTGATCGGCTACGCGCTCACGCTCGCCGGCCACGATCGCCACGCGGCGGCCGAGGCGGCGCTGAGCGATGCCTTGGAGCACTACCCGCACAACCTCGCCCTGCTCTCGCAGCAGGCCGAGTTGGTGCAAATGCAGGGGCGCACGCCGCAAGCGATCCACCTGCTGCGCCGCGCCATCGGTGAGGCCAAAGCGCAGGATGCACACGAGGAGGCGGGCTTGTGGGTGCGGCTATCCGCCGCCTGCCTGCAGGGCCTGGAGACGCAGGCCCGTCACGCCGCCGAGCAGGCGCTGGAGCGGGTCGAGCGGCTGTCACCGGGCGAGGCCAGCCCGGAGGCACTGATTCGCCAGTTGCGCTGGCAGGCGCGCAATGCGATGGCGCAGGTGGAAAGCCAGGCGCAGCAGTTCGAGCTTGCCGAGGCGCTGTTCAACGAGGTGCTCAGCGATAATCCCTACTTCGTTCCTGCCTTGCAGGGGCTGGGTCAGCAACAGATGCAGCGCGGCCGTATCGATGAGGCGCTGGCGCTGTTCGAGCGCATCAAGCAGATCGATCCGGCCAAGGGCTACGCGGCGCTGATCAACGCCCGCCGCTTCCCGGACGATGTGCAGGTTCTGGAGCGAATGGAGCAAGTTGCCCGCCAGCCGAGTTTGGAAGGCACGCTGCGCGGTGGCCTGCTGTTGCAACTGGCGGCGGCCTGGGAAAAGCGCAAGGACTATGACAAGGCCATGACGCTGGCCACCGAGGCCAACGAGTCCAGCAAACGGCTGCTCAACTATGAGCCGCAGGCGCACCGCCAGCGCTGTGCCCGTATTCGCCACGCCTTCAGCCGGTCTTTATATGAGCACCGCCGCGAATGCGGCGTGGATTCGCGCCTGCCGGTATTCGTGCTGGGCATGCCGCGCTCCGGCACCACGTTGGTGGAGCAGATTCTGGCCGGCCACAGCCAGATCTGCGGCGCCGGTGAACTGGGGCTGATCCCGCAGGTAATCGCCGGTCTCGAGCACTGGGAGCGGCGGGTTGGCTCCGGGCGTGGCTACCCGGATTGCGTGGATGACCTGAGCCCGTACGTGAGCGCCGGCATCGCGAATAAGGTACTGGCGCAACTGCGCGAGTACGATGCCGACGCCAAACACGTGATCGATAAGCTGCCGCATAACTTCGAGAACATCGGCCTGATCAAGCTGCTGTTTCCGCAGGCGCGCATCATCTCGGTGCGCCGCGACCCGCGTGACATCGCGCTGTCCAACTACTTCACGGACTACCAGGCCAAGCACGGTGGGATGGGCTTTGCCTACGACATGCGCTGGATCGGCGAACAACTGGCCGACCACAACCTGCTGATGCACCACTGGCAGCAGGTATTTCCGGGTGAGATTCTCGAGGTGAGTTATGAGGACCTGGTAGAGAATCTGGAAGGGGAGGCGCGGCGAATGCTGGATTATATCGGCGTCGAGTGGGAGCCGCAGGTGCTGGCGTTCAATGAGCTGGACCGGCCGGTCAAAACCGCCAGTGTCTGGCAGGTGCGCCAGCCGGTCTATAAAAGTTCCAAAGCCAAGTGGTTGCGCTATCAGGCGCATCTGGCCCCGTTGACTCGCGGCACCAACGCTAAAATTGAGTGGCAACCTATCGAGATGCTGGCGCTGCCGGAGCCGGGCCTGCTCAACGCCGGTGTGGATCTGTATAAGCAGGATCAGCTGGATGAGGCCGAATACCGCTTCAAACAGTTGCTGCACCATATTCCCGAGCACGCAGCAGGCAACTTCATGCTTGGCCTGGTGTATGCCCGCAAGGGCCACGTGTCCGAGGCAGTCGGGCTGATGCAGATAGGCTATGCGCGCTGCCCCTGGAACCCCCATTGGCGTAAAGATCTGATACAGGCCTATGACATGCTGGGCGAGACTGAAAAAGCCGCCGCCTTGCGTCAAAACACTCCGGCAGGCGAGGCCGATGCACCTTCGGTCTCCTAGCAAAAACCCGATGAAGAACTCCATCCACATGCTTATTCGTACACTCTGTTTCACGTTCTGGCTTGCCGGCTCTCTGACCGGCGCGGCTTATGCTGCCGATGACGGCGCCTTTGAAGCCGCGCTGCGCGCAACGCTGACCCGGCACCCGGCAATCAGCGGCAAACAGGCCGAAGTAGAAGCCAAGGGCTATGCCGGTGACACCGCCCGGGCCCAGCGCTACCCGAGCTTGAGTGCCCAGGCCGCCGTCGACGGCAACGGAACTCCCTCTTCTCTGCGAGTGCGTCAGCCCGTGTGGGCATTTGGGCGTATTGATGCCGGCATCGCCTATGCCGACGCTGATCAGATCGCCGAGCAGGCTGATCTGCTTCGGGTACAGCGTCAGCTTCTCGACCAGACAGCCTCTGCCTATGCCCGTCTGCAAGGCGTGCAGGAGCGAATGCAGGTGGCCGATGGCAACATTGACAGCCTGGACAGCCTGTATCAACGCATTCAGCGCCGGGCCGAAGGCCAGCTGGCGTCAGTGGCCGATGTCCGTTTGGCATTGGCGCGCTTGGTTCAGGCCCGTGCCCAAAAGCTGCGGCTGGAAGGTGAACTGGCACTGGCACGTACCGATTTGCACGCTTTAACGCAAATGCCGGTAGCTGCACGGCAGGCGGTGCCCGAACTGTTTACTCAATTGCCCGCGGCTACTGAATTAAAAGTGAAAGCGCAGGAAAACAGTGCCGATGTGTGGCTCTCGGTTCAGAAAGTGGCGCTGGCCAGAGCGGAGCGCGAGCGCGAGAAAACATCCTCCCGACCGACTGTGTACGTGCAGGCCGAGCGCCTGTTTGGCCAGGGCAGTCGCCTCGATGACGATGAGCGGGTCAATGTGGTGCTGGAAGCCAACCTGGAGGGTTTGGGTTTTGCGGCGGCAAGTCGCAACAAGTCTGCCGACGCGCGTTTGCAGGCCAGCCAGGAAAACCTGAGGGTGACCCGCAACGACCTCGAACGCACGGTTGACAGCCTCTACGCGAACCGAAGCATGCAACAGGCGGTGATCGGTTCTCAGCATCAATCCGTGCAGGAGTTGACGGAGATTCTGGCTTCCTATCAGCGCCAGTACGAAGCGGGCCATAAAGCCTGGCTGGATGTGCTCAACCTGCAGCGGGAGCTGACCGAGCAGCGGCTGCAAATGGTACAGGCCGAGAACGACTGGCTGATCTATGCTTTACGTCTTGCAGCCCTGACCGGTGGCCTCGATGCCGTG
>CAYXVO010000290.1:0-3895 GCA_964467875.1 uncultured Pseudomonadales bacterium
TCGAGCGCAGCCGGTCATAATGGGACATGCCCCGATTGAGCACCAGCAGACAGGCATGGGCGGCGATGACCAGGCGCATGGTCTCGGTTACACTGAGCCCGTCACAGCCATAAAAGCGCTTTTCGTCGAGAAATATCAGGATCAGGCGCTGCAGCCTGGTGCGCAGGTCGGCCGGCAGGCGTCGGTAGAGCACCATCGTATCCATGAGGTGTGCGTGCCAGGCGGCGGGAAACGGGTGGGAAGCCGCGCGCCGGCGACGCCAGTCGGTATAGAAGAACAAATAGAAAACGGCGCCCGCGACGACCAGGGCGGCAATACTGAACCAGGTGACAATCACGGCATTCTCTAATCCAGGGCGTGCAGGCTCGGTAGCCAGGACAAATCGGTTTCGCCATAAGCGTAGCCCATTTGATGCAGAAGCGTGGCAATCTGGCCGCGATGATGAATCTGATAACTGAACAGGTTCACTGCCATGATCCAGCCCGGCAGCGTGCGGGATTGATCATCGTTGTCGAGGTAGGTGAAAGGCTGCTTGAGCCAGTCGACGCTCAGTCCGTTGACCCATTCCTGAATGGCCTGGTCGGTGGTTTCCCGTGCCTTGCGCAGATCACTGAAGCTGTCGATCAATGGCTGCTGCGGATCCGGCAGCGGGCCGGCGGTACGGTTTTCAAAGCGCGCGAGCCAGAGTTGGTCGGACGCGAGCAGATAATCCAGGCCGGCATGCAGCGAGGCGCGAAAGCCACCGACATCCTTGCGTCGCAGATTGTCGGGAAGGTCGGAGCAGACGGAGTACAGCTTGATGTTCATCCAGTGATTGTAGTCTGCCATCACCTTGTAATATCTGAGGTCTTGCATATGTCCTCCGCTGGCTGATCACCCGTCTCCTGGCGGGCGAGGCGCGGTCACCCGAGACCACGCAGCTATTCGAAATTATGATGACCATGCGAGTGTTCGCCCACAGCCAGCGCGGAGCGGTGCCCTGTGCTTCAGCGGTCGCCGAGGGGCTCGCTCCAGCAGCTCAGTTCCAGGTGATGACTAGCGCCCGGCGCCAGGTTGACTATGTCGTCCATGACATTGGCGGTTTCGATGCAGAGCATGCGCTGCCAGGCATCCGGTGCAAGCTGGGAGAGACGCTTGGATTTCTCGATCCAGGGATTCCACACCACGGCCGAGCTGGAATTACGCGCCTCGATATGAAGGCGGCGCGCCCAGGCCGGGTCCTCAATCTGGATTTCACGCGGCGTGTGCAAATAGATGCGGTCGACCTCACTGGTGATCGCCAGGTCGCCCTGCTGGGTCTTGCAGCGCCATTGCTCCAGCGTATCCAGGTAAGTCCCATTGGCCAGCCCTTGGATGCGGGCGCCATGGATATCGCCGACGGCAAAATAGCTGTGCAGGGCTTGGCTCAGTGGCAGGGGAGAGGTGCCGAGATTGGTGGTGCTCAGGCGCAGACTCAAGCGGTGGCCGACTTCGATCCGCAAGCGCAGATCAACATCGCCACGCCAGTCGGGCGCCAGGCCAAGCGGGGCCGGGTAACGCAGCACCAGGGTGCAGAGTTCGGGCGCTTCGGTGATGGATTCCAGTGTCCAGTCCTGGCCGCGCACCAGGCCATGAGCCGGTTGCTCGCTGCCTTCTGTTACCTGACTGCGTACGGCACAGGGGTTTTTCTGCAGATCGCCGAACCAGGGCCAGCAGACCGGGATGCCGCCGCGCACGGACTGGCCACGCTTGAACTCGGCATGCTCGCTCAGCCAGATCACTGGCGGCTGGTCGGGCTGACCATAGCGCAGCACCTGGGCGCCCTGCAGGGCGATCAGGGCCTCCCCTTGACGATTGCGGACCAGGAGTGCGGGCAACTCGTCCAGTTGCAGCAACTGAACCTGGCGAAGGGGTTGGATCTGCATGCATTCTCCTTGGAATATCCAATCATGCGTGGCGCGATAGGGGCTGTTGAGCCAACGCATTCTGACCGATTCCCAGGGCAGGGTGAAGCGTTGCAAGGCGAGTCGCGGTTTTTCGCCGGCGCCACCCGCTTTCGCACCGCAAATGCGAGCGTCTGCCACGTTGTTTGTTTCTTCGTCGTGCGAAGCTCATCATTGATCGAGGCTGGTCCGCCTCAGGAATCGCTAAACCTGCTCTTGAAGTCAGTGTACACTTTTGCACCCTTTATGACGGTGCGTTCACCAGCGCCACAGGCGCGACCAGCCGCACTCAGCAAAATGGATACAGGGCCTGCCACCGTGATAACCCATTGTCGGGCCACGGTGCGCCCCATTGGACGATAGACTAGGAGAACCTTGTGGCGGATCTGAGCTGTTTCAAAGCCTATGACATTCGGGGCCGCGTGCCCGATGAACTGAACCCGGAACTGGCCGAGAAGATTGGGCGCGCGTACGTGCAGGTGGTGGGTGCCAAGCGCGTGGTGGTGGGCCACGACATCCGGCTGTCCAGCCCGGAAATCGCCGACGCTCTGATTCACGGCCTGCGCTCGGCCGGGGCGGACGTGTTCGACATTGGCCTGTGTGGCACGGAAGAAGTTTATTTCGCCACGTTCTACTACGAAATGGATGGCGGCATTATGGTCACCGCCAGCCATAACCCCCAGGACTACAACGGCATGAAGCTGGTCAAGCAGAATGCCCGTCCGGTGGGAGCCGACAGTGGCCTCGGTGAGATCAAGGCGCTTTTGCAATCGGGCGCCGCCTTGCCCCAGGTCGCCCAGCTGGGTTCGCTGCAACCACTGGAAACCAAGGTCGACTACGTCAAACACCTGCTGACCTACATCGACGTAGACCAGCTCAAGCCGCTCAAGATCGTGACCAATGCCGGTCATGGTGGCGCCGGCATGATCGTGGATCATCTGGAACCCTATCTGCCGTTTGAGTTCATCAAGCTGTATCACGAGCCCGATGGCCATTTCCCGGCCGGTGTTCCCAACCCGATTCTGGAAGAGAACCGTGCCCCGACGGCGCAGGCTGTGAGTCGCTACAAGGCGGATCTGGCATTGGCGTGGGATGGCGATTTCGACCGTTGTTTCTTTTTTGATGAGCGGGCGGAGTTTATCGAAGGCTATTACGTGGTAGGGCTGTTGGCGCAGAACTTCCTGAGCAAGAATCCCGGTGGCAAGATTATTCACGACCCCCGGTTAGTGTGGAACACCCAGGATATCGCCGAGCAAGCGGGTGGCGTGGCCATCGAGAGCAAGACCGGACATGCCTTCATCAAGCAGCGTATGCGCGATGAGGATGCCGTCTATGGTGGTGAAATGAGTGCGCATCATTACTTCAAGCCGTTCGCCTATTGTGACAGCGGCATGATTCCCTGGCTGTTGGTGACGGAGCTGTTGAGCCAGACCGGCCAGCCCCTGTCGCAACTGGTGGAACAACGCCAGGCCAAGTTTCCCGCCAGTGGTGAGATCAACCGCCGCCTGCAGCAGCCGGAGGAAGTGCTCAAGCAGATTCGCGCGCGCTATGAGGCAGGTGCCAAGCAGATTTCCACCATCGATGGTTTGAGCATTGAATTCGCCGATTGGCGCTTTAACTTGCGTTCGTCCAACACCGAGCCGGTGGTGCGGTTGAATGTGGAGTCGCGGGGTGATCGAGGCTTGATGCAGGAAAAGACGGCGGAATTGCTGGAGCAGATTGAGGCGTTTGATCAGGCGCCGGTGTCGGCCTGAGCTGCTCGCTCTGATATTAGGCGTACATTTTCAAAGTTGCTTTTTTACTCCCTCTCCCTTGACGGGAGAGGGAATCGCTCGCGCGGAACCTGAACCCCGTCGCCGCCATCAAGGCTGAACCTCATCCAGACTTACGCCCAGCGCCTTAAACAGATCCCGATCGGGAAAACCGTCGACAATCAGGCCTTGCGCACGTTGATACTGACGGACGGCATCCCG
>CAYXVO010000290.1:3905-4267 GCA_964467875.1 uncultured Pseudomonadales bacterium
CGGTCCCACTGCTAAAGCCTTTCTCGCTCAGACGGGTCTGCAAGTCCATGACCTGCGCCCGAGTCAGGCGGGGAGTGTCGGTGCTGGGAGGCCGTACCAGAGGGGCGCCACCCACAATCCGGTCTGCCAGATGCCCGACCGCAATGGCGTAGGCTTCCGAGCGGTTCCAGCGCATGATCACGCGGAAGTTCTCATACACCAGAAACGCTGGGCCTTGATGTCCGGCCGGTACCACCAGGGCCGCCTGCAGGTCCTCTTGCGGCAAGCTCCCGCCATTCGCCATCCGTACGCCCAGTTTGCTCCACTCGGCCAGTGAGCGGGCGTTATTGCGACCGGTCTCCTGGTAGGGGAAGCTCTTCGGC
>CAYXVO010000291.1:0-4243 GCA_964467875.1 uncultured Pseudomonadales bacterium
CACTGCGGCAATAATGCCGTCAGCAATCAGGTCACAACGCACGATACCGCCGAAAATGTTCACCAGTACGGCTTTGACGTTGCTGTCGGAGAGAATGATCTTGAACGCTTCCGTCACACGTTCCTTGGTGGCGCCACCGCCCACATCCAGGAAGTTTGCGGGCGCGCCGCCGTGCAGCTTGACGATGTCCATGGTGCCCATGGCCAGACCGGCGCCGTTGACCATGCAGCCGATGTTGCCTTCAAGCGCTACGTAGTTAATTTCCCACTTGGCTGCCTCGGCTTCGCGCGCGTCTTCCTGGGACGGGTCGTGCATGTCGCGGATCTTGGGCTGACGGTAGATCGCGTTGCTGTCGATATTGATCTTGGCATCCAGACAATGCAGGTTGCCTTCCTTGGTGATCACCAGGGGATTCACTTCGAGCAGGGCCAAATCGCAGTCCTGGAACAGCTTCGCCAGGCCCAGGAAGATCTGGGTAAACTGCTTAATCTGGTTGCCTTGCAGGCCCAACTGGAACGCCAGGTCGCGGCCTTGGAACGGCTGTGCGCCGACCAGTGGGTCAATCGTCGCCTTGAGAATTTTCTCGGGCGTCTCGTGGGCCACCTTCTCGATTTCAACACCACCTTCGGTTGAAGCCATGAAGACGATCCGACGGCTACTGCGATCCACGACCGCGCCCAGGTACAGTTCCTGGTCGATATCGGTACAGGATTCCACCAGGATTTTGCTGACCGGCTGACCCTTTTCGTCAGTCTGATAGGTCACCAGGTTCTTGCCCAGCCATTTTTCAGCAAAGGCCTTGATGTCTTCCTTGCTGGAAACCAGCTTGACGCCTCCGGCCTTACCACGCCCACCGGCGTGCACCTGGGCCTTGACCACCCACTGATTTCCACCGATTTTGTCGGCGGCGGCGGCAGCTTCTTCCGGCGTACTACAGGCATAACCCTTGGATACGGGCAGGCCGTACTCCGCAAACAACTGCTTCCCTTGGTATTCATGCACGTTCATAGATCGGGTTTCCGTTGCGATGTGACTTCAACCATGCCCGGCAGCTTACACCAGGCACCTCTGGACGGGAGGGGATCGCCCTCCCTGACTACTTGACGCGCCGTACCCGGTACGACGCGGAACTCTGATGTTTCCGCCAGCCCAGGCCGGTGGAAACCGACAAGACTACCGCTTGCGCTTCTGGACTGCGTGCACCGCGTTGCCATCCACAGCCAGAGCCGCTTCATGGACGGCTTCCGACAGGGTGGGATGGGCAAACATGGTCAGTGCCAGATCTTCGGCACTGGCGGCGAACTCCATGGCGATGACCGCCTGGGCCACCAGTTCGGACGCCTGCGGGCCAACGATATGGACCCCCAGGATGCGATCAGTGGCCTTGGAGGCGATCACCTTGACCATGCCCAGATTGGTGTTGGCCGCCATGGCACGTCCGTTGACCGAGAACGGGAAGGTCCCGATCTTGATCTCTTCACCCTCGGCCTTAAGCTGCTCTTCGCTCTTGCCAACCCAGGCAATCTCCGGGTGGGTATAGATCACCCCGGGAATACACTCGTAGTTGACCTGGACCTTGCCGCCGTGAATACGCTCGGCCACCATCATGCCCTCTTCCATGGCCTTGTGGGCCAGCATCGGCCCCCGAACCACGTCGCCAATGGCGTAAACGCCCGGCAGGTCGGTCTGGCACTGGTCGTTGACGTAGATAAAACCACGCTCGTCGAGCCCGACGCCACTGTCCTTGGCCAGCAGGTTCAGGGTGAAGGGCTTGCGGCCCACCGCCACGATCAACTTGTCGAACTTCAGTTCCTGTTCGCCTTTGTTGTCGACGAACTGAACCTTGATCGTGCCACGCTTGACTTCGGAGCCCGTCACCCGGGCTTTCAGGCGAATGTCCAGGCCCTGGTTCTTGAAGTGCTTCAGGGCATCCTTGGCGATCTGCTGATCAACCGTGGGCAGAAAGCTTTCCGGAGCCTCCAGGATCGTGACTTCCGCACCCAGACGCGCCCAGACGCTACCCAGCTCCAAACCGATCACACCCGCGCCGATCACGCCCAGTTTCTTGGGCACTTCAGCAAATTCCAGCGCACCGGTCGAATCCACGATCAGACCTTCGGTCAGTGGTGCCGGCGGAATTTCCACGGGAACCGAACCGGTGGCGATGATCACGTTGTCGGCGTCATACACCGCGACGTTGCCCGCCGCATCAGTCACCTCAACCTGCTTGTTGGCCAGCAGGCGTCCGGTCCCGTACAGCGAATCCACGCCATTGGCCTTGAACAACTGGGCGATGCCGCCAGTCAGTTGCTTCACAATCTTGTCCTTGCGCGCCAACATCGCGCCCACATCCATGCTGACGTCGCCAACCTTGATCCCGTGGGTCTCAAAGTCGTGTTTGGCTTCTTCGTACTTGTGGGACGACTCGAGCAGCGCCTTGGAAGGGATACAGCCCACGTTGAGGCAGGTTCCACCCAATTGCTGCTTGCCGGCATCACTCGACCATTTCTCCACACAGGCGGTCTTCAACCCCAGCTGTGCAGCGCGAATCGCGGCGACATAACCGCCCGGCCCTGCCCCAATTACAATTACGTCGTATTTATCAGCCATTGCTCTTCCTAACATTCGTGTTTGCAGACACCCGCTTAGACTTCCAGCAGGATGCGGGCAGGGTCTTCGATCAAATCCTTGATGGTCACCAGGAACTGAACCGCTTCCTTACCATCGATCATGCGGTGATCATAGGACAGCGCCAGATACATCATGGGCAGAATCACCACCTGTCCATCCACCGCCATAGGCCGGTCCTGGATCTTGTGCATGCCCAGGATGGCCGACTGCGGCGGGTTGAGAATGGGGGTCGACATCAACGAACCGAACACGCCACCGTTGGTAATGGTAAAGGTGCCGCCGGTCATTTCGTCGATGCCCAACTTGCCATCGCGGGCCTTGGTTGCATACTCACGAATCGAACCTTCGATGTCGGCCAGGCCCAGCGCATCCGCATCGCGAACCACAGGTACTACCAGACCACGATCACTGGACACTGCCACGCCCACGTCGAAGTAGCCGTGATAGACCATGTCGTTGCCATCGATCGAGGCATTCACCGCAGGGAAACGCTTCAGGGCTTCCACCGCCGCCTTCACAAAGAACGACATAAAGCCAAGCCGCGTGCCGTTATGACGCTTCTCGAACACATCCTTGTACTTGTTGCGCAGATCCATCAACGGCTTCATGTTGACCTCGTTGAACGTGGTCAGCATGGCGGCATTCTGCTGCGCATCCACCAAGCGGCGCGCGATACTGGCCCGCAGACGGGTCATCGGCACACGCTTCTCAATCCGGCCCTGGCCGGACAGCTCGACACCGGGCATGGCTGCGGGCGCCTTGGCCTCGGTACGGGGAGCGCTCGGAGCACTGGCGGCGCTGGCCCCATCCAGATGGGACAACACGTCTTCCTTGGTGACACGGCCACCCTTGCCACTGGCGGCAATCTGGCTGGCGTCGAGGTTCTTCTCCTCCACCAGCTTGCGGGCCGCCGGGCTCAGCACAGCATCCGAGCCGCTGGCCTGAGCACTGGCATTAGCCTGGGCGGCAGGCTCTGAGGCCTTCGCGGCAGTCGGTGCAGCGGCTGGACTTGCAGTACTGGCAGCACCTTCGGCAAAAATCGCAATCACTTCTTCGCTGAGGACAATATCGCCCTCCGCCTTCATGACCTTTTCGATCACACCGTCAGTCGGCGCGACCACTTCCAATACCACCTTGTCCGTTTCGATATCCACAATCAGTTCATCGCGTTTCACCGCTTCACCTGGCTTTTTATGCCAGGTTGCAATGACACCGTCCGCAACGGATTCGGGGAACGTCGGAGCTTTGATTTCTTTTGCCATCTTGCTTCCTTAAACACCTTCGCCTTCAGGCATCGAAGGCCTCGTTGACCAGTTTATTTTGCTCTTCAGCATGCACTGAAGCGTAACCCGCTGCGGGAGCGGCAGAAGCCGGACGGCCCGCATATCTTAAGTACAGCTTGGCGTGATCACGGTGCAGCACGTTGCGCATATGGTGCTGGCTGCAATACCAGGCGCCCTGGTTCATGGGCTCCTCCTGACACCAAACCACATCTATCAGCTTCTTGTACCGAGCCATGACGTCCCCCAAGTCATCCTCCGGGAACGGATAGAGCTGCTCGATCCGCACGATTGCCGTGTCGTTATGGCCATCCGCGCGCCGCTTGTCCAGC
>CAYXVO010000292.1:0-4240 GCA_964467875.1 uncultured Pseudomonadales bacterium
ATGACAAAGCCATGCAAATCGGCAGTAACGGCGTGCAGTTGCTGGGTGGGCACGGCTTTGTTAAGGAACATCCCGTCGAGCGCTGGTATCGCGACCTGCGTTCCGTTGCCGTACTCCACGGCGGTCTGCACGCCTAAGCTCGCCCTCTGCGCACTCCATCTGCGCACCTCTCTGCGAACCTTAGGAAATCTGAAAAGGAGCCTACATGAACCTGGAAATCCCCAAGCGCCTTCAGCCGCTGATCGATCAAGCCCAGCGAGTCGCCGTCAATGTCTTCCGGCCGATCTCGCGCAAGTACGATCGCGCCGAACACAGCTATCCAAAGGAGCTGGACATGCTGGCCTCCCTCATGGATGGCATGAACGACGGCAACGTACGCGGTGGCGCGGGCGCAGCCCAACTGCGCCAAACCAGCCCTGACTCGGCCACAGTGCGTAATGGCGCCAACATGACAACCGTCTTGGGCTTGATCGAGCTCTGCTGGGGTGATGTCGGCCTCGCGCTTTCACTGCCACGCCAGGGGCTTGGCAATGCGGCGATTGCCGCCGTGGCGACTGAAGAACAGTTGCACCGCTTCAAGAATACATGGGCGGCCATGGCCATCACCGAACCCAGCGCCGGCTCCGATTCAGCCGCCATCACCACCACGGCGGTCAAGGATGGTGACCACTACATTCTCAACGGCGAGAAAATCTATGTCACCGCTGGCGAGCGCGCTAATGCCGTGGTCGTCTGGGCATCCCTGGACAAATCACTGGGACGCGCCGCCATTAAATCCTTTGTGGTCGAAAAAGGCACGCCTGGCATGACACTGGAGCGACTGGAGAAAAAGCTGGGTATCAAGGCATCGGACACCGCTGCCTTCCGCTTTGAGAACTGCCGGGTGCCGAAGGAGAACCTGCTGGGTAGTCCCGAGGTGGACGTAAAACAGGGCTTTGCAGGTGTGATGAAAACCTTCGACAACACCCGCCCGGTTGTTGCCGCCATGGCCATCGGTGTGGCCCGGGCGGCCCTGGAACGCCTGCAGGAATTACTGCGCGGTGCCAACCTCCCACTCGCCTATGGCCAGATCAGCCATCTGCAGCCGACGGCGGTGACCGAGCTGCATCGCCTGGAAGCTGAGCTGGAGGCGGCCCGCCTGCTAACGCTCAGGGCAGCCTGGATGGCCGACAACGCCCAACCCAATTCGGTGGAGGCATCCATGGCCAAGGCCAAGGCGGGCCGCACCGCCACAGCCATTACCCTGAAGTGTGTCGAGCTGGCTACGGCCACGGGGTACGGCGAAACGGAGCTTCTGGAAAAATGGGCTCGGGACGCCAAAATTCTCGACATCTTCGAAGGCACCCAACAGATTCAGCTGCTGATCATTGCCCGACGCTTGTTAAACAAGACGTCAAGCGAGCTGAAGTAATGGCCTGACCTCTTGCTTTTTCATCGACGACGGTCTGAAATGATGCGTCGTCCGCCGCCCCAGAGAGTCGCCACGTGGATCCAGTTGTAAAAACCGTCCTGCTGCTCACGGCCTCCAACCTGTTCATGACCTTTGCCTGGTACGCCCACCTGAAGAACCTGGCGGACAAGCCCTGGTGGATTGCCGCCCTGATCAGCTGGGGCATCGCGCTGTTTGAATACTTGCTCCAGGTCCCGGCCAATCGCATCGGTTATACCGTGTTAAGCCTGTCCCAACTGAAGATCCTGCAGGAAGTCATCACGCTGTCGCTGTTTGTGCCATTTGCCGTGTTTTACATGAAGGAAACACCCCGCTGGGATTTCCTCTGGGCCGGTCTTTGCCTGCTCGGCGCGGTCTACTTCATGTTCCGGAGCCCCTCCGTGGCGTCCTAAAAAATTGTGCGCAGGCCCCCACCGACCCAGCATACAATCCCGCCGTCCGCCCGCAGAATATGAAGATTCCAGGGAGTTTCCCGTCACGGGCCCCTGGCGTACTTGCAGCCGCCGCCGTCGCCCGTTACAACGTCAGCTAGCGACCTTGATGAGAGTCCTTCAAAATGGCCTCATTTTAAGAACGCGACCACTCATTAATCCGTACTGACATCTCTGGGAGCCACCATGAAATGGGGAATCAGCCGTAAGCTTTTTCTGGTTTTCCTCATCAGCAATACCCTGCTGGTTGGCGGCATCAGCATCGCGGTTCATACCAGTTTCGAACAAGGCTTTCTGGACTACGTCAACCGTCTCGAAAGCAATCGGCTCAATACGCTGCAGGAGCATCTGGCCCAGCATTTCGAGCAACAGGAAAGCTGGCAGGCCATGCGTCAAAACCGCAACCTGTGGCGCGACAGCCTACGTGCCATCAGCCCGAGCCCCCGTTCGCATCGGTCATCCCCGGACCTGCCTTACATGGCACCACGGCTGACCCTCGTGGACGCCCAGGGGCACCATGTGGCGGGAAACCCGCGCCCGGATTCGCAACCAGACCGCCTCCCGATCGCATCCCACGGAGAAACCGTCGGTTATCTCCTCGTACGCCCTCTCAAGTTGCTGACCGAGGACATGGATCTTGAGTTTCAGGCCCGACAAACCCGGGTCATGCTGGTCGTGCTGCTGGTCTCCCTGGTCGTCTCGCTCTCCGTATCGGCATTGCTCGCCAAGCACCTGGTCGCCCCCATTCGGCGGATCGCCCAGGCGACCCACAGCTTGGCATCGGGCCGCTATGACACCCGGATTACCGCCACCACGGCGGACGAACTGGGAGAACTTGGCGAGGATTTCAATCGTCTGGCCGCCAGCCTGGAACAGCACGACCGCTTGCGACGGGAATGGACGGCGGATATCTCCCATGAGTTACGCACGCCGCTGGCAGTGATACGAGGCGAAATAGAGGCCCTTCAGGACGGCGTGCGGCCGCTCAACCAGGCGGCCCTGGCATCGCTGCACAGCGAAACCGGACTGCTCGCCAAACTGGTGGACGACCTTTATCAACTGACCCTGTCAGACGTGGGCGCGCTCAATTACCGCAAGGAACCCCTGGACCTCCATCAAAGTCTGTTGCAGGCCGTTGAACTGTATCGCCCAGACTATGAGCGACGTGGCCTGGCGCTCAGACTTGAGCCTTTGTCCGACCGCGATTCCATGACCATTTTCGGGGACCCCACCCGTCTGCAGCAGCTCTTTCAAAACCTGCTGCAAAACAGCCTGCGATATACCGACGCCCCCGGGCACCTCCACATCCACTGGAACGCCCAGGCTGACGGACTGGACCTGTTCTTCGACGACTCGGGCCCCGACGTACCGGAATCCGCCTTGCCTCATCTGTTTGAGCGCTTGTACCGTGTCGATGCGTCCCGTAATCGGGCATTGGGGGGCGCCGGACTCGGGCTCGCCATCTGCCGTAATATCGTGACCGCTCACGGCGGCGAAATTACCGCGGCACCTTCGCCGCTGGGAGGCCTGCGTATCCACATCTCCCTGCCTCACACAACCGCCTGAACGCGGCCCCGAAGGTATCATTCAACCGGATTGGAGAAGCTGCCCATGAACTCGTCAAACGACGCCACCATCCTGATTGTCGAGGATGAACCAAAGCTTGCCGAGCTGCTGCAGGATTACCTTGCGAGCAGTGGCTATCAGACCCGCTGGCTGGCACGGGGCGATCTGGTCATCCCCGATGTTCGTTCCCAGGTACCGGACCTGATCCTCCTTGATGTCATGTTGCCAGGCCGTGATGGCATGGACATCTGCCGGGAGCTGCGCACCTTCTCCACCGTGCCCGTGATCATGCTCACCGCGCGGATTGAAGAAATCGACCGCCTGCTCGGGCTCGAACTCGGCGCCGATGATTATGTCTGCAAACCATTTAGCCCACGGGAAGTGGTGGCGCGGGTCAAGGCCCTGCTACGCCGCCAGCATTATCAGCATCAGCAGCAATTACCGGCCGGGCTGCACCTGGACCCGGCATTGCACCAGGCTCGACTCGACAACGAGCTGCTGGATCTCACGCCCGTCGAGTTCCGGATGCTGAGCATTCTCTGTGAACATCCGGGGCGCGTGTATTCCCGCCAGCAGTTGCTAGACCAGATTTACGACGACCACCGGGTGGTGACCGACCGAACCGTGGACACACACATCAAGAATCTCCGACGCAAGGTGCAAGCCGTGCGCGCCGAGCCCGAGCTGATTCAATCCGTGTACGGCATCGGTTATAAGCTGGTTCTTTAATACAGCTTCACCTTTTCTCCTCTATTTGCCCAAATTCCGCTCACATTACACTAATAGTCTGAAA